>QHYQ01000495.1 GCA_003224175.1 Acidobacteriota bacterium | reverse complement strand
AATAACTCGCGATCTGCGGCGACGATAGCGCCGTTGCGCGGCGGAGCCCGCTATAAATAATAGTAATGCCAGAAGCGATTATCCACGCGTTGCAGGGAGCCAGGAAGGCGTCGATGCAGCTCTGCCTCGCGGCGTGCTGCTTGCTTTCATTTGCGCAGGTAGCTCTGGCCTGCGGGTCCGATCACAGCCGCACGACTTGCAGGGTTCAAGCTCAGAATTCGTCCCTTGGATTTGCTGACGCGCAGTTTGCAATCGGCGATTTCGACGGGGATCGCCGGCCAGATCTCGCCACCGTGGAGATCGCGCGTTTCAACTCTCACCATTCGCGCTATTGGATCTCCTTTCAACTGACCAAGGGCAGGCTGCAAACGATAGGCATCACGGCCCCTGCCGGCGGGTTGGTGTTGCTCGCGCGCGACGTAAATGGCGACCGCGCTCTTGACTTGGTCCTGGTTACGGCTTCGAGGCACGAGCCGGTGGCCGTGCTCTTGAACGATGGCGCCGGAAATTTTGCAGCCGCTGACCCGACCCAGTTTCAAATCAACTCCGTTTCATCCGAAACACAAATCGGAATCGTGCCAAGGCTCCGGGAGGACTGCACGGTTCTTTCCTTCCAGTATTCGGCTCTGAGGGTCCCGGGCCGGAAGATTCCCGCCACACGGGAATCCGAGCCGGCTTTCTCGCACGCTCGGCCTGTTGCTGTGACTTTGTTTCCGTCTTCGGTGTCGGGCCGCTCTCCACCCACGTCATTCCTTCACGTTTAACCGATCATTCTGAAGCTATTTCAGGGGAACGGTACTCGGTGCTTGAGTCCGTTCTCGTGAATATCAGCCAAATTCCAAATTCAGGCGGTGCATGAATTTCGTGTTTGATAGATGAGGTCGTCTAATGAAGAACAAGATTTGGGCTCAATGTGTGTGCTTTGTTGGCTTGGCTCTTACTCTAGCTGGTTGCAGCACGCATGCGGACCCAACGGCGGAAGCGCCGCCCCCGGCACACGTCGAGCACGAGCAGGACCTCAATATAGTGAAGGTGGATCATCCGGAGCATTTTTCGCTTGTAACCGCGGGCCAGCGCGCGGCCAGATCGCAACTGGTGGTTACCGGCACCGTGAATCCCGACATATCTCGAACCGTGCCGGTAATCTCGATCGCCGCGGGACGGGTGGTGGAAACTCATGCTCGTTTAGGAGACACGGTTCAGAAAGGCCAGCTCCTGATGCGCGTGCAGAGCTCGGATATCTCCGGAGCTTTTTCCGATTATCGCAAGGCCGTTGCCGACGAGGCGCTCGCCAGGACTCAACTAGGCCGCGCCAAGGACCTCATCGGTGGCTTAGTAGCCCTTCTGGTTACAGGCACTCATTTCAGCGTCTCCTCGGGCGTGGGTTTTCTGGCGCTCTTCGGCGTCTCCGTACAGACAGGCGTGATCATGCTGGAGTACATCAATCAACTGCGTTCTCGAGGCCATAGCATCGTGGAGTCCGCGGTCGAGGGCGCCGTTCTGCGGCTTCGTGCGATCATAATGACGATGTTGGTGGCGACTCTGGGTTTGCTGCCCGCCGCGATGTCCCACGCCATCGGCTCGGACTCGCAACGGCCCTTCGCCATCGTCATCGTCGGGGGCCTGATGGTCAATTTGGCGATGAGTATTTTTATTCTGCCTACTCTTTACGTCTGGTTTGCCCGAGAGGGCGACAAACTCCCGGAACCGGAAGAATCTTTCGACGCTAAGCCGGGAGCCGTCTAATTCTAGGAAGCAGTCGAAAACATGCCGAGATCAGGCGCCGGCCGTTGCGATTCGAAGGCCTTGCGGGATTATGAAATGGGTTCTCCGGCGGCTTCCCGATTCTCGTTCGATGATGGAACCGTACCGGCTTCCTTTTGAATTCCAGGACGCCAATTCGAGAGGTTGTGGGCATAGAGGACGATGCACAGCAGATTGCCGGGAAGGAAGCCGTACTGTGCTGTCTGGACGCCGATGACGCAAATGACCAGGCTATTTACCGCTGCGATGATCCAGCCATACCACAATCGCTTTCCGATGAGAATCGTGGAGAGAATCGTCAGCAGGCAAGAAACATAGTCGAGATGAAGCATGTCTTTACGGGGCCCTTTCCGCGTTGATCCTGCACCCATTCTAAAAAAGGACTGCCAACGACCGATACTGTACGTCCGGGCAGGTAAGGTACAGTTGAAATCAAATTGGAACTGCGGATCGCGGCACCAACCAACCGCCTTTCTCGGATTTGCTTTTCTAGTGTGTAGGTCGAGTCAGGCGGAAGGAAAACGAGCGGAAAAAACTCAGACCGAGTCAGCACAATTGAGGCAAGACGTGGGCCACAGAATAGTGCTCGTTTGATCGCCGGCCGACTGCAAAAGCCAAGACACACATCGGCAACTTTACCTGTACTCCTGGCCGGGAGTGAAATCCCTCCTTTCGATCAGGGTATATGATTCGCCGCTCAGGACCCGCGAAAAACTTGCTGGCCGTCGGATCGCTCTTTAGGCTTGATAGTACGAACCGCCGCCCAGCAAATGAGACGATCGAAACTCATCGTTCTGCTCCTCCTGGCCTCCCCGAGCGGTCTGTTCTCACGTCCTGCGCGTGCCCAGGATACGTCCGGAACGGCTTTCCTCGCGAGATGCAAACCGGGCAGTTCCGTATCCGGATATAAACGCCCCGGGTTAT
>QHYQ01000494.1 GCA_003224175.1 Acidobacteriota bacterium | reverse complement strand
TGGCGATCTCACAAATCGACGCACCGGAAGCGATTCCTCGGGAAATGTCTTCCCGCTCCGCCAGGGCGAGCGTTCGCAGCGAGCGCCGACGGGCTGCCGGAACGATCCCGCCGTGCTGCGACAATACAAACTGAATGGACACATGGCTCTTACCGAAGGCCCGCCCAATCTCATGTAAGGACTGTCCTGCCCTCCAACGACGCCACAGGTCGATCCGCTGCATCGCGGAAAGCCTCACACGTCTCGCTTGCGTCATAAACACCACCTTTTAAAGAAAAGATTTATATCAGATGGTGTTGCATCGACCGGTTGAGCTGGCACGGCTTATCGGGATGTGGCGATGAGCGTGTGTCAACACTCCCGCGTCCATAGCGTGTACGATGCACAAGCCAGAGGTCTACGATCACGGTCGCGATCTCCACTCGTTCATAATCTTGTTTTGGGAGACTCAAAATGGAAATCCCAATTTCGTTCAAACTCAGACTCGCGCGAGTTGCTCCTTGTGTGTTTATTGTCGCCCTGAGCGGTTGCACCCAGGCCCCACGTACCCTACCCGACACCCGTGAAGCCGATACTAAAGCCGTTCGCGAGACCGATGCGGCAAAAATGCGGGCCTGGGCCAGTAAGGATGCGGACAAGATAGCGGTTTTTTTCGCCGACGACGCTACTCACTTCTCTCCGAATATGCCGGCTCTCAAAGGCCGACAGTCTATTCGCGAGACCTTCAAGGAACGGCTGGCTGACCCGAACAGGACGGTAAGCGCCGAGGCCACCTCGATCGAGGTTTCCCGGGGCGGAGATCTCGCGTACGTGATAGGTGTCTACACCGCGACCTCGACCGACCCAAAGACCAAGAAGGTTATGGCAGAGAAGGGCCGATACGTCACGGTTTACAAGAAGCAGGCTGACGGTTCCTGGAAAGGAGTGGTGAACATAGACAACAGATAAATGCGGTGGAACTAAACCGCTAATCGCTGTAGGTCCTGATCGAATCACGCAGGCTCGGCCATATTCCGAGAAGGCGAACGGCGTGGCAAGCGCGCCCCGTGTCCGCGAATATGCTCGACACCAGCGTCATCACCGATTACGATGTGAAGATGGAAAACCAAAGAAGTCCTGGAGATCACGAAGCGAAGCCGCGCCCGAGGATTGAACCTAAATCAGTGGCGCAATCTTGGGCAGACTACTGCGCCTTAGACCACACCCCCAAGCAGGAGTTCAACCCGAGTCGTACAGCGCCGATGCCACAGGATCGCGGGGACCGTGGAGATCGCGGACCCCGGTAAGGTCTGGGCGACACACTGGCCACAGCATGATCGATTTGCGCTGCACCGATCGTGAACCGCTCGTGGGCAATCGCAAATTGAGATAGCTCCCGGCATAATCGGCAACTGGCCCAGCAAACCCAATCCCGAAAAAAACCACATTCCGATAAGGGACCTATCAGGAGTTGGTTTTTGTGGGACGCCCGATAGGACATCCGAGGCGGCTGTGCCTAATGGCCGCCCAGCACGACAAAGCGGCTAACGGAGTACCCCAAGGCCGCACCGAGGAACACATCTGAGGGAAAATGAGATTGGAGCGTGATGCGCGAGAAGCCAATGACTCCAGCTACCCCATACGCGACCCAGGGAACCCAATGGTGACTTCGATAACGCCGCGCAAGAACGGTCGCGATGGAGAAAGCCTCGATCGTGTGCCCAGAAGGGAAGCTGCTGGAGAAGGGTTTGTGGCTCCGAAAAAAGGTATCGGAAAAGTCCCCGCTTGGGGCTATGTCCGAAGGCCGCAACCTGTGACTCACAGCTTTCATCGCCACCTCCAACACGGTGCTGTCTAGAACGGCTTCGCCGGCAAACAGGGCCGTTTTTTCCCCATATGAATCCCTCCGGGCGAGCCCAATAGCGTAGAGCATAGTTGGCACGAGAGCCATCTCCAGTGCCGTGTTCTTGCCGCTAAATGCACCATTGAAATCATCGAACGTTGCTGTACGTCGGAAATCGGGAGCATCGTGCGGATCTAAAGCCACTAACCCGGCCGTGATGCCTGCTATAGCGACCGTTGGCAGCCAATCGTGTCCTTTAGCCAATTCGCGGGGGAAAAGCCAGATATTTTCTTGGTCATGAAGAAAATTCATCGGAAGTCGTCGCCACGACACCTCGCGGTCTGGCGGCTGACTGGGCGTTTGTGCTCCCGGTCCAAGTTTCTGGCCATGCAGACTTAATGCGGAAAATGAAAAGCATATGAGCGCAACGTACAACTGGACATGATGGGCAGACCGGGTCATAGGAGCCAACTGTGGAGCGGGTGGCGGGTAGAAATCTTCGATGCTGAAAGGGAAGCCGGCATTGATGCCGGGGCCACCGCTAACCGCCACCACCACAGCCAATGAAGCATCCCAAAGCGACCATGCACAACATCATTCCTGCGATACGGATCGTCGAGAACGGTCGCCTTAATCGCATGGAGTTCCTCTCTTCGACAGGTTCACCGGAAGCCTCTGGCTTGTGGATCGTATGCTTCCCCCTCCCTGGACGCAACGAATTTGCCGCAAGAGGAGGCCCTGGGAAATCGCGGGTCCGGACGGCTAACCCCCGTGTATAACGGCGTCGGCGCTGTCAAGAGTTTTTTCATACTTTTTCATAATTGTTTTGGCAGCTCCACGTACACCCCTGGCGTTGCGCGCCGAGAGCGGAGTCAAGGGCGCCCTGCGAAGCGGGGCGTTACTCGAAGACCCTTGACGCCGAGAACGGCTCGCCAGAATTTGGATCGGACGAAGCGCGAGCTTCGTCTTACTCAGGATTCCTTTGCGGCTCTCGACCAAGGCTCGCTCCTTAGAATCCCACGGGGAATTTAACGGCTCTGAGCAGGAATTCGTAA
>QHYQ01000493.1 GCA_003224175.1 Acidobacteriota bacterium | reverse complement strand
CTGGTGCAGGATGGGAAATATCACAAACTGAAGGTCGAGATTGTTCAACTTGACGGAAGCCCCCTGACCGTTACCAATCCTAACCGCCCGCCACAGCAATAAGCTTATGAAACGCGCCACGATCACGAGTCTCTTTTACCAGGCGGCACAAATAGCTGCGATGGTCCTGACCGGCGGTGCGGCTAGCATCGGTATGTATTATGCCCTTCAGTATGGATTCTACGGTCTGGAATTGGTGCTCGATCTGAAGTTGCTCGGCGTCAGCCGTGATTACGAACTTGAAGCCGATCAGCTCGGAGCCCAATACGCTTGGAATGCGGGCTACGATCCGGGCGGTTTTGTCCGTTTCTTTGACAAAATGGCAACAAAGAAGGGCTACGTGAACGGCGTTAGTTGGTTCCGAACCCATCCGCCGTTCTATCAGAGGATGGTTCAGTCGGAACGGGAGATCATGTTCTTACAGCCCAAGCCTGAAGCGATCACACAAACGTCGGCGTTCGAACAAATGAAAAAAGACCTTGCACCAGTCGTGGCCAAGGCCGAGAAGGAAGAAATGGGCAAACCCAGCCTTCTCATTACCCATGAAGAAGGATGCGAGCCTGCGAAGAAGCTCGAGTATAGACCGGACCAGCCGATCGAAGAGCTGTGCTCGTCTCTTCCTCTGATTACACAGAGGGGAAGCGCGCAGAAGTAATCCGGACTTCGACGCGATGCGGTACGCTTCGATTGCGCTTGTGATTGCTCTGTTGCGCTTCCCTCTTGGAGCCCAACAGTTCATTGACACCTGGATGGAGATTTACCCAGGGTCAAGAGTTTCCAGCGGGAGCGCATAGCGGAGTGCATACGGTACGGTTAAGTGAGAGATGTGCAAGTGGGAGCACTTAAAGCAACACGATGCTCCAAAGGCCACGACTCCCGGTGTAGGGATTGAATCTATGCGTTACGGCATCCGACGAATCGCCTCCCACCGACACTTTGAATCGCAGTGAGCGAGTGGGCCGACCGGAACTACCGCGGCCTGATGTTAGCCAGTATGGCAATCGAGCTGATCCTACTCGCCTGGATTGCTTTTCACACTCACTAGACCTGCTCCACGCGTTCGGGGCAGAAGTCCTGAGTTAATCCAGTCCTGAGGGATGTTTGCGGGCGGTTTCCTAGACAGTTCCACGCTGCGGCCGGATAACGACGCCAACAAGAGGCTTTACAACCGAGAGTGTCACCGCTAAAGAAATAGTCCACTATCGCGGTCCAGGTAGCATGAAAGCGGAACCAGCGGTATTGACGGTTTTTTGCCGTCCGCGCGCCCGCGAAATTATGATGGGTGGAATCACAGTTAGAACGAGATGTTGCTTCACGTTTTCGTACACCACCTAACTAAATTTGAGCCTCTGAATACCCTGCCGTTGGGATAGCCACCCGTTCTCTCGCCTTCTATGCTCACCACTAGAAGCTGAAACGAGACTGATTGTTCGGGCGGTCACGCACATTAAGCGGAAGTCCGCTATGCAAAAGATCGGAATCATGAAGACGAAGAAAACATTTCAATGCATCGCCGTCGCTGCTCTTGGCTGTGCCCTTGTGCTCGTCGGAATCATCGGGCTGTTCCTTCCCTTCGTGCCGGGAGGCTTTCTCATCGTTGCCGGCGCCCTCATGCTGAGTCCTCGATGCGTGTTGTTTCGGCGAGCGTTGGAGAAGAGTCAAGCGCGGTTTCCCTTTGTAGGGCGCACCTTTATGTGGCTTTCCGCCTGCTGGGAGACTTGCCGGAGGCGCTTTACTAATCCGAGCGACCCTGGATCACAGTTCGGAGTGTGAGTCGCTCACCAGGGTTGGACCAGGTTTCATCGAGGTCAAAGCATGGGACAAAGAACAGAACAGAGGGTACAGAACGAGGAAACGCTCAGTGGCACGCGCAAAGTCCTGATCTTCGATGAAGACGTAGAAGACTTGGCTCGGCAGGCCGAGCCCTTCGAGGCGCACGGGTTCGAAGTCTACAAATGTACGTCAATCGAAACAGCAATGCGTTGTGTCGAACGAGAAGAGTTCGACTTCGCCCTCGTCGATCAAGTTTCCCCTGCCTTTGAAGGGCTTCGAGTAATAAGACACCTGGTTCGCTACAACTCACATACGCCTTTCGTTGTGGTGGCGCGGAGTAAGGATGCGCTGTGTTATCAGCAAGCTCTTGCACTCGGAGCGGTGGACTATTTGGAGAAACCCGTTCCGGACGCAGAGGCGAATTGGATTATCAACAGTTACTTCGGAAGCTCATTGAAGAAATGAGTTGAGCAAACAGATAAAGACGCCTCAGGCGCGTGGAACCCGAAAGGAGAGACTCAAGGTGGATTTTGACGTTCGCATGCATCAAGTGGACCTGGTCAATGCGTTGCGCGCCTACGTAGAAAGACGCTTGCGGTTCAAGCTGGGGCGGCATGCAGGGCATGTCCGGACACTGAAATGTCGTTTAACCGAGCAAGATAGCATCACTGGTAGCGGGGCAAAACTCTGTTTGCTTGCGGCAAAGCTAGTGCCCTCTGGAGAAGTCATCGTAGTGGAAACGAACAGAGATCTTTATACAGCCGTCAGCCACGCAATAGAACGCTTTAAGACAGCGTTGCAACGCAAGATAGAGCGTGAGCGCAGCCGGCGACGGAGTCGGGAATCCCTTCGACACGCAATATCCTGAATGCCTTTTCTTGGCCAGCCATGAGTGAGAAGGAGTAACACGGAATAAAGGAGACTTTTCCATGCAACAGATAACATCAGAAATGCAAGTGGCCCTGAGACTCACTGTCACAGTGGATGGTCGGCGACCAATCCGCAGGCGGGAGCTTACTGGCCGAGATTGCGAGCAGCTGTCGAACAATACGTCCGCTACGCGATCGTCCCAGAACACGCAGTGTTTCATG
>QHYQ01000492.1 GCA_003224175.1 Acidobacteriota bacterium | reverse complement strand
CTATTTGGCCCCATCGGTCTACTTGTGTTTTGGGCCATTCGTTCTGTGGTAACGAAACAATTGTTCCTTGATATGGATCGAGGGTATCGTCAGGCTTCTGTCCATTAGCGTACGGGATCGGAAAAAATGACCACACCCGCTACACCTGCGAGTCCTCGTTTCAACAGACTAGGTCAGTTCCTCCGTGAGCTCTATCGCCGCAGTAGAGTCCTTGCCATAACCGGCTGGATTCACCTTGCATTGCTGGCTGGCGTGCTAGTGATTTTCCATTTCGACTCGCGGCTCGTGATGGGTATTCATGTCTGGATTAAGCCCATCAAGTTTGCGATGTCCATCGCGATCTACGTTTGGACAGTCGCATGGTTGCTGGAATACCTGCGCCTGCCGAGTTGGGCAAAGAGAACTATCAGTTGGGGAATTGCGATTTCCATGCTGACCGAAATCGCCTGCATTACGGCACAAGCAGCCCGGGGAACGACTTCGCACTACAACGTGAACACTCCATCTGATGCTGCAATCTTCTCCATCATGGGCAGTATGATCGCGCTCAACAGTGTTTTAGCTCTCATACTGCTGATCTGTTTCTTGACAGGAAGATACGACGTATCGAGTCCCTACCTTTGGGGTATTCGGTCAGGGCTGGTTATTTTTCTTGCGGCTTCTGGCATTGGAGGCATGATGATCGCCCACGGATCGCATTCGGTGGGCGTCAAGGATGGAGGTCCAGGGCTTCCCATCGTGAATTGGAGTACAAAAGGCGGAGACTTGCGAGCGGCGCATTTTCTAGGTCTGCACGCCCTGCAGGTATTGCCAATAATTGCTTTCCAAATCAGCAGGCAGAGAAGTTGGACGATCAGTCAGAAAACCGCTTATGTCCTTGCTCTTTCTGGCGCGTATACCCTGCTCATTGCACTTCTGTATTTCCAAGCCATTCATGGCTTGCCTCTACTGAGGATGTGATGTCTTACGTTTTTCAGGGCAACCGCGCCTGAGAGGGCACTTTGGCGTTAGGCGGCAAACCCAGGTGACGGTTCCGGAGGGATGGTCGGCAACCCTTCCCTTACCAGATTATGGAAGGGTTGCCCGTCATTTGCTCCCAATCGATGGAAGCTGTGACTGCGCCTTACCGCTTCGCCAAAAAAGGGGCAAGTTGGTGTAGAGTCTAGAGCGTTTTCCGGCTCAAAAAGGAAATCCCACATGGGAACAAAGAATCGGAAAGATCGGATCACGAGACGCGGATTCTTGGAACTCAGTTCTGCGGTCTTGGCGACAACAGGACTTCTCGGGGATGCGAACGCAGCAGAAGGTGTGCCCGCTCATCGGGATACAACGAACACACCTAAACCTGACTCGGCGCTGATGACCGGTAAGATTGCACTGGAAGAACACTTCGTGCTTCCCGAGAGCGCAGACACAAGTTACGCGATAAGAGATCTCCCGACGCCCGAACTTCGGCAAAAGGTCCTCGACGTGGGCAGCGGACGAATCGCAGAGATGGACCGCGGCGGTGTCGGAATCTGCATCCTCTCGCACGTTGCGGCTGGTGTTCAGGCCATTCCCAACATCTCGCAAGCTATCGCCTTATCGCGACGCGTGAACGACTACTTGGCCGAACACATCGCAAAATATTCTAAACGGCTGAAAGGCTTCGCGGCTTTGCCGTTGCAGGATCCTGAGGCCGCCTCGCATGAACTAGTGCGCTGCATCAAAGAACTGGGCTTCTGCGGAGCCTTGGTCAATGGATTCTCGCAGATCGGGGAAGCGGATTCGGCCGTCTTCTACGATTTGCCGCAGTACCGTCAATTCTGGGCAACAGTCCAGGACCTCGAAGTGCCACTCTATCTTCATCCTCGTGCGCCCCTCACGACCCGCCAGCAAGCTTACGAAGGATATCCGTGGCTGGCCGGATCGCCCTGGGGATTCGCGGTCGAAACTTCGATTCACGCGCTTCGTCTGATGGCCAGCGGCCTGTTCGATGAATATCCCAAACTCAAAGTGATCCTCGGGCATTTGGGCGAAGGATTGCCGTTCGGCATTTGGCGCGTGGATCATCGCATATCTAGGGGGAGTGGCAGTCCGAAAGCCAAGCTACCGATGCGCCACTATCTACACGAGAACTTCTACATCACTACCAGCGGGAATTTCCGCACGCAGGCGCTCACCGACGTGATTCTTGAAGTCGGCGCCGACCGCGTTCTGTACTCGGTGGATTACCCGTTCGAGGATATGGCCGAGGCGGCCGCTTGGTTCGATCAGGCTGCGATCAGCGAACCTGACCACATAAAAATCGCTTACAGTAACGCCCAGAAATTGTTCCACCTCTAGAACAAAGCGGTCGCCAAAGGTAGACGCAAATCAACACGTGTCGCATCCCAGTATCTTGCCCCCATTCCGCAACGGACAAGGTTCTGGGTTGGTGAGTGGTTGGCGATCCGGAAGTAATCCAAATACTCGCCAGAACGGATCGGTACCGATGTCGGCTTATGGGAAGTGATCGCGATTGCGGGTGGATCACGGGCAAGTCGCAAGGAATTCCGTCTTAAGTTAGCGCTTATGGGAGAGAACACCCGCGGCCTTTTATGGAAGTTGCTGCCAAACCCGCCGGTCCACCCCCGTTCCATCTCAAACCGACGCACCAGCCCATGCTGTGGGCTGCACTGGCGTATTCGCTGGGCATCGTCGCAGGGACATACCTTTGGCGGCCCGCTCTGTGGTGGGTTGTTGCAGGGGCTTCGTTTATGGCCGCTGGACTTTTCTTCGTCCGCCGCCGCGCCTGGTTCGCGGGCGCGTTGGCCCTGGGGGCGGTTTTTCTCGCGGGAGCACTGCACATCCAACTGCGGGGCAAGTCAGCACACGTGGACACCACGATTCTGGAGTACGCCGATGGGCAGGGTCTCCAGATTGTGGCTCACGTAACGCGA
>QHYQ01000507.1 GCA_003224175.1 Acidobacteriota bacterium | reverse complement strand
TCTTTGTGACGAAGCCAGGATATTCGTGCGCAATGACCGTCGCGGCCGACCAAGCGGCCGCGGCATGGTCTGATGGAAACGAATTACCACTCTTGAAGAAATCGAGCCGACCTTGATCCGTGGTGGGGCGTTCCCTGCCAAACGAATATTTGAGAGCCTGCGTGGTCAGCAGACTGTCAATCACGGCCTCGCCGGCTAGAATTCCTGTCTCTCTTTGGTGTTCATCGTGCGAGATGTAACTCCAAACGTAAGAACCAGCCCCTGCTCCTAAGAGGCCCGCCACGCCACCATTCGAGAAGCTGCGATAGCGGTTCAACTTCCGCGGGTCGTTCGAGAGGGAATGAACGAAGGAGCGGTCGGTGGCGATCGAGAGTGCGGTCACAGTGGCAAAAGGGAAGAGCCAGGTACCGTCGTCCCAACGCAAGTGAAAAGGACTCGTCCATATGGTCCTCTGGTCGAGCGCGATATTCTTCAGCAACGAAAAGCCGACCTGGCTTTGCGAAAATTCCTCGGCGTCATTCAGTTGCTGGGTACCAGTTTGGTCCGGCAAAAGCTGCCCTTCATTCTCCGTCGAGTCTTGTGCCCACAGGGCGGTTCCCACCATTCCGAAAATGATCAAACCGCAAAACACGTTTGCTCCAAGCGTGCGCACTTGCCTCGATTCGACCCTCAGAACCTGGCCGCAATTGCTGCTGATGTACCGATCGAAGATAGCGTTGTCGCTGCCTGCATAATGGTCTTCCACTTTTGGTTTTGCCCAAGCGCCTTCTCCGGAACAACAACCATATCGCCCGGACGTAAAGCCGTACCCAACGGATTCCCTCTAAACCACCCGTCGGAAGATTGGCCGCCTACGATCGATCCGTCAGCGCGAATGACAAAAATGGCCGGCCTGTCGGCAAGCTGGTTGGGCCCGCCTGCTTGGGCTAAATACCAGTGCGCATTCCGGCCGGGTCTGTAGGTAATTGCCGTTTGGTTGTAGACCGCGCCGTAGACAAGAACAAAGTTGGGAGTTTTTGGAACAAGTAGCGTATCGCCGTTACGGACCACGAGGTCGTTCGGGCCGCCTTCCCACTGTTTTAGATTTGCGGAGATGCGCACGACCATGCGGCCAGTGGATGGTCGCTCTTGCAAACGACCGAGCATCACCTCAAGTTGCTGCATGCCATTTTGTTTGGCGGCTTTCTTGTCGGCGTCGTCGCTGGGCAGTGGTGCCAGGTCTGTCTCTTCACCCCGGATGCGCTGAATGAGTTCCGACCGAGACTGCTCTTCTATCGCCTGCACCTCTGGCCGCGTGAAAACGGCACCGTAAACGTAAGCCTGCGGTGCGAAGCCTCCTGCTCGCTTCAGCACAGAACTGAGGTGCTCGCCCGGCTTGATCCCGTAGCTTCCTGGGTGCTCAACCTCCCCCTGCAAGCTTACGGAGGCGCCGATATCGTTCCAGCCGGACAGCTGCCGGATTGTCAGAACGTCGCCGTCACGAAGAGTGGGATCCTTACTGACGTCGCTGGACAGTGCGGCCGGGATACTGACTTCGATGTGCTCGCCTAATTTGTTTTCGCCGGCTTTGGGATCAAAGCGGGTGAGATCCGCTGTTTCGGTGTAGGCACTGCGCTTGAATCCTCCCGCAAGTTGGATCAAGTCTGAAACCCGCAAACTACCGCTCAGCGGGTATCTCCCCGGTTTCAGCACCTCGCCGGCAATTTCGACTGAGGGTGTATCGGCTCGAAATGCATTCTCCTGAATCAGGACACGATCGCGTGGCTCTAACAAAATATCGCCAGCGGAGTCTGCTTCGAGCGCCTCTTTCAATCGAACGCTGACCATTTTCAAGGAACTGTCCGGCAGGATGCGGATGATCTGAGCGGAATCCATGGCGGCATCTGGGGTCACGCCGCCCGCCAGCTCGACGGCGTCGCGGAAGTGGACCTGCCCGGAGGTCTGGAACGTCCCGGGATGACGCACCGCTCCGCTCACCGACACTGTAGGCGCATCCTCAAAATCAAAGCGGCTAAAGATACGCACCGTATCGAGGGGCTTCAGCATCGGGGCCGCCGCGGGACTGGACAAAGCCGCAGCTAGATCGAAGCTTTCAACTGTGGGGTGGTAATCGGGCGGGTTCAGGTGAATGATCTCGGCGTACTTTGTGGACGGCTCCGGCATCAGGTCGCTGTAGGACGAAATCACGTCCGTCAACTTCATGCCCGGTTTGTAGGCGTATCGTCCCGCCCGCAACACATGGCCCTGCAAGTAAACGGCGTCCTGGTTGAAAGTAGCGATGGGGAAGATATGAATCTCATCGCGATCCTGGACGTGAAACAGCGCAAGCTTCGCTTGGATGTCGCCTGGGTCGGTCGTTCCCGAAACATCCAAACTCAGCATGGTGCGCTTTTCGTGCGCATCGAGCCGCCCGAAGTAGGTCCGCCGGCCGCCAGCAATGCGTTGAGCGGGGTAGAAAGGGAGCTCACATCGTAAGGTCCTGGGTGATTTACATCACCGACCACGTAAACGCGCACGGTGCGCAATCGGGAGAGCGACACGTCTGCCGAAACATCGCGGAATTGTGTGCGCAGCAATCGCTGCACGGACTGTTGCACATCGCCTAATGTTTGACCGTTGACCAGCATGGGCCCGATTTCCGGAAGCGCGATGCGCCCTTCATGATCGACAGTGCGCACCAATCGCTGCGAAACGCCGCCCCACAGATCAATCGTGAGGCCATCACCCGGACCAAGCAC
>QHYQ01000506.1 GCA_003224175.1 Acidobacteriota bacterium | reverse complement strand
CTCTACGACAGGTGGGGCAAGCCAGATAAGGCGGAGCCATGTTACCGGCAGAGCGCCGACGTCGTTGCAAAGCAATACGGGGCCGATAGTCCTATCCTGCTGGATGTGCTGTCCAAAGAGGCCCAGGCGCTGTGGGCGCTCGGGCGTTTGGACGAGGCAAAAAAGATCGAGGACCGGGTCGAAGCCATCCGCGCGGCCGCGGGACCGCAAGCCAACTTTGGTCCTAACGGGCCGCTACCAATGGGGCCGGGCGGCACTCCGGCGACGCCACAACATTAGTGCGAAATTTATAAAGAGCTAAAAAGAGTTTACTCAGCGCGCTTCCTTGATCACCGCGTCGAGCGGGGAATAGAGGAGCTGTCGTTCGCCAAAATTCCGTCCGCATCTGAAATTGTCGTATTGCCCTCTGGAACGAGTCATTGCCCGACTTACCTGGTGTCGTCCGTACCTCCAGAGTGACTATCCCCCTGCGAGTTTCTGCAGCGAAAAAGTGGTTCTCCCGCACGTCTCTAAACCACGGGGAAGGAACCCCTATTGCGAAGCGGACAACCCGGAGATTACGCAGCTCGATCATAACGGTGATGCAAGCCACCCAGTCGCGCTCGACACACGACCGCACCCCGGTCGCTCGACCGAACTCTGCCCGCCGGTGTTCCTTTGTTCAGGCCAAGGTGAGTTCTGTCTTCATGGTAGTAGCGGACATAGTCGGAGAGAAGGCGCTTCAAGTGGCGCTCGTCGAAGGGAATGACGTGATCCAGAAGATCCCGCCGACAACTCTCAATCCAGCGTTCAGCGACTCCGTTCTGCCAAGGACTTTGGAACGATGTCCGAACCGGACGAATAGCCATCGACCGCACGGCGATCGGAACCTCAACACCATACTTGGTATCCCGATCAAAGATCAGGAATCTACGAGCCGATTGGTACGGGAAGGCCTCTCGCAATTGCTGGACGACCCAAAGGCTGGTGGGGTGCCGCGTGACATTAAAGTGCAAGATATGACGGCGATCGTGAGCCATGACGAAAAAGCAGTAGAGCACACCGAACGTGATGCTGGGGATCGTGAAGAAATCCATGGCCGCGATCGCTTCCCGGTGGTTTCGCAGAAAGGCAAGCCAACGTTTGGCTGGCTCGGGATCTCTGGGCGCTCGGCGTATCCAGCGTGAGATGGTTCTCTCGGAAACATCGAAACCGAGCATGAGAAGTTCACCGTGAATACGCGGTGCGCCCCAGGATGGGTTCTCGGTCACCATTCTAAATATGAGATCGCGAACTGCTTTCGAAATCCTTCTTCTACCAACCAGCTGATGGGCCTTGGAAATCGCGCGCCAATAGAGCGCGAACCCACGTCGGTGCCAGCGCACCACGGTCTGGGGGCTCACGATAATGAGAGCTTGTTTCCAGCTGGACCAAAGCCTTCGCGCCAAGACCCAGAAGAGCTTATCGAATGCTCGTAGTTTGGGCCTGGGATGTCTTCGCTTCAGTGCCGCCAGTTGTTGGCGAAGAGCCAGGTTTTCAAGAAGGAGTCTGCGACGATCGCAGAAGAGTCGCAGGATCGCGCCTACAAAGAGCCCAATGACATCTATCATGCGAGGTTGCTATCGCATTCCGCCTGTGGACAGCAACTCTGTATCCTGTTGAAATCACAGGCGGACAGAATTTTGGCGAACGACAAGGGGTCAGCGGGCAACCGCTGCCCCTATGCCGATCAAGTCGCCTTCTCGGATGTATGGTCCGCCGCAGAGTTGCGGAGTTGACCTATTGGCTGCCACTTGCCCGGGCGGCGCTGACAGAAACATTCACTTTCGCGTTTGACCAGCAGCACTGAAACCCACCACCGCCTTGTCCCGTGGAATCAAAAGCCTGGATGCTGAGAACATACTGACCAGGCTCGCTGAATGTCGCTGTCGTCGTGGCTTTGCCGTAAAAAACCGTCCCCGGCGGCGGAGATTTTAGCTCGCCTAGTTTCTCCACTTTAGGCATCTCCTCTTCAAACTGCACGGCGCCTCCGTTTGGTCCGCGGAATAGCGTCCAATGGACGGTCACAGGTTGGCGTTCACGCGGCTCAGGTCGGCCGACTCCACCGGCTGGCGGAGTTGACGGTAATGCAGGAGATTTGGCGTCGTCCGCCACCCAAACCGTGAGTGGGAATGGCGTACCGGCTGTCGCCGTAATCGATTCCGACTGACCAATGGGGCCATTCACGAAAGGACCATCCTCACTGAATCCGATGTACGCTGGAGCATCGCCGGTCGCATCGATGAACGGCGCAATTCGCCACAGAGGTGCGATGCTCACGGGGATCAAGGTCGTCACGCTGTTCACCGCCAGTGTCCAGGTGAACGATTTATCTCCGAAGTCCTTGGGCACATTTATCGTGAATAGTCCCCACCCTCGGCCAGGAAGAAAATGCGTGGGCTGGCCGTGGTCCGGACCGCCAGGCTCAATATGGTTGTTTGGGCCGATCGGAATATCTAAAGACTCCTTGAGATTCCGATTGAAATAGCCAACCAGAATGCTATAGGTGCCATCCGGATTCGGGAACCATCCCTCGAACGCGCCCGTAAGGCTGGCGCCGGCATTATGCGTTGGCTCCAAAGGCAACTGCTGGCCCCCGGCCCATTCGCACGTTGCGAGCAGCAGCGCAAACGCCGCGCCTGCCAATACCCACCGTCGTATTTGCATTAAAAAATCCTCTCACACAAAAAATAAGGGAGGGATTGCTCTGCGCTGGCAACCTCTCCCTCGCTTACGCGATTACTGTTGTATGGCGTCGAGGACCCCGCTATCGAAGAGGTTCGCCTCCCTCACCATGCCCTTGCTTGTGCTCCGCAGCCCATTCGTTGTAGTCATGGTCGCTCATATAGGTCACGTTCACCCAAGCATGCGCCATCTCGTCAACGGTCCGGCCTCCGT
>QHYQ01000505.1 GCA_003224175.1 Acidobacteriota bacterium | reverse complement strand
TCTGCCGGGCCGGCTCATAACCCGAACACACCTACTACGATCTCCAGATTCTGCTCCCAACAGCACCCACACCACAAGGCATCACAGCCACACCGGTATAGCTAGGCGGTTCGGGCACTCCGCCCCATAGAATTCACAGGACGCAAGACCTTGGCGACCAAGAGCAGGATAGTCGGGGAACTTGCCCGGCAATTTTGCAGCAGCTTCAATGCAAGGCAGGAGACCAACTCGGCACGACCCTCAATTTCTCACAGTAATCAAGGAGATGAGATTTTGAAAGCTGAGCGTACAACTGCCTCAAACTCCGAATCCCACCCTGGGTCGAAAGGGGCCAAATCCCCCGTGGGGCACACACCCGTCGATTTGCTCTATGAGAAGGGTATCCAGCGCACCCTTGCGAAACTCTTGGCGGAATTAGATCCCGTCGAAATCCTGGGCACAGTCGTCTATGTGGTCCTCAGCATCTGGGGAAAGTCTAATGCTCTTGTCCTGCCCTTCTGGCTTTTCATAGCGCTGCTGGCTGGCTACCATACTTTAGCCCGGGCCGATTCTCAGGTTGATCTTTCGGATCGATTAGTACGGCTGTCGACGGCGCCCACTCCAGCGATACACGCAATTTTCCTCGGAACTTTGGGTCAAACTCCCAGGTCCTAACCTCTGCAGTGTCGATGAGGGCCGAGGTTGATTGCGAGCTCCTGCTGGGGCGAGGCTTAGTATCTAAAGATGACCTGGTCGCCGCCCTCGAGCAGGTCACCGGTCTCCGGTACGTAGATTGTGGGTCAGCGACGGTCGATGACAACGTGCTGAAATTCGTTCCCCGCAGAGTCGCGGATCGGTATTGTGCGCTGCCGTTGTCCTTGTCTCGAGAAGGCAATAAGCTTGTCACGGTGATGTCGGAGCCCCAGAACCTGCACACCTTGGATGAGCTCCGATTCGCCTCCGGACTGGACATCTCGCCCCGCCTCGGTTTTCGCGCCGAGATCAAAGCCGCGATCGAAAAGCACTATGCAAGTGCGGCACTTTCAGCGGCAGAGGAGGAGGGAGCGCTCCCCGCCGAGGAGAAGGAGCTCCACGGGAGATAAATGCAGCAGTGAGGCGGGGCCACTATCATCGCTCAGGCGGGAGGTGGAGGAGCACCACTCTGGACCCACGATTCGCCAATTCCATTTATGCAAGATACAAAGTTCTTTATGTCCGTCGGCTGATCGGCAGGTCGAGGTGGAAACTGTGATCTGCCTCCCGCTCATGAATGTCATAGAACTTCTGCGAGAGAAACTCGTTCCAGCGCTGATGCCAGGCACCGTTACAAGAGACCTCAATGCCCCTTCGGGGCACCACCTATTACGAAAATAGGATTGTTAGGCGGGCTCCGAGGTCCCGGAGCTTCCCACCCTGCACCCTCTGCCGGAAAGCCGCCTTCGTGCCGCCCTTCACTCTTGCTGCCACAGTGCTCCCTTTGTTCCCTCGGCGCACTTAAGTTGCCGAAGAATGCGGCTTGACCACGAACTGCATATTCAGTCTTCGCTCCGACGCTGTATTGCTCTCGACACCGCTCGGTACAAGTCAATCCGTCCGTCTCCCAGGCCACCGGGGAGTTCGTTGGCAGTTTCTCCCAGCGCATCCGCGGCGGCCTGCTGATTTGTTCGGGTGTTCACCTGCAGCAGAAGGGCCGCGCCCCCGGAAACGAAGGCGGCGCTGAAGGACGTGCCCCAGGCGGCGGCGTAGTGCCCGCCGGGATACGTGGTAATGATCCCTTCCCCCGGAGCCGCCAATTTGACGACATCGTCTCCGAAGTCGGAAAACGTACTGCGAGCATCCAGATTGCTGGTGGACCCCACGCCCAAAACATCATCAAACGCCGCCGGATAAACGCGTAGCCTTGACCCATTGTTGCCCACGGATGAGACGCAGATCACCCCGTGCCTAGCTGCGTAGTTGATCGCGCGCTTCAGCTCCGCCGAACGCTGCTCCGTGCTGAAGCTCATGTTGATCACCTTGGCCCCGTGGTCCACGGCGTAGTAGATGGCGCGCAGGATGTCAAACAGGTGAGCGGTGCCATCAGCTTCGAACGCTTTCAAGGGCATGATCCGCGCGGTGGGCGCCACCAGATGGATGATCCCGGCGACCATAGTGCCATGCCCAAAAGTCCGTGGCACTTGCCGGGTGTCCAGGATGCTCGCGGTCGACTGGTCCAGAATGGACGCGGTGGACTGATTCAGGACGACGATTGTCTGTTGGTCCAGGATGGAGGCCGTTGACTGGTCAAGAATCGAAGCCGTGGACTGGCCCAGATCGGCGAA
>QHYQ01000504.1 GCA_003224175.1 Acidobacteriota bacterium | reverse complement strand
CTGCTCGTCCAGCAGGCGCATCAGCTTCAGGTTCTCCTGGCTCTCTGCCACCGGGGTGTAGTACAGCCCGGCCCGCGAGATCCCCGTCAGCTCGCATTGCCTGACCATGCTGAGGTCGTCTCGATCTGCTTCGATCCATCCCCGCCGCTCCGCTAACGCGAAAGTCCGGACTTTTTTTTAAGCCACTCCACTTCCACTTGTAACTTCCCAATCTGCTGATAGAGCTCGGCCTTCAGTTCCTCGTCGGCTCCCGCTTCCCCGGTCTTCCCGTTCGAAAAAACCTCAGCCGCTCCCTCCAGCAGTTGCTTCTTCCAGTGCGTCACCAGGCTGGGATGAATTTCGTAATGAGAGGCAATCTCTTGGATCGTGTGCTGTCCCTTGATCGCCTCCAAGGCAATCTTGGCCTTCCAATCCGCGCTGAACTGCCTGCGCTGCCGTTTCATCTGCCTCCTCCAGGAGGCAGCGATTTTATACCTTAGGGACCTGTCTAAATTTTGGGCAGCACTTCATTCACCACGAGAGTAGGTCCCAGCGGGTGGCAGGCTCACGCTATTGCTGCCGACATTCGCGATTGTCAAATCGAGCTTGTCATCGCCATTGGAATTACCTACAGCAGCTGTCCTAAATCGAACAGTATTGCTTCAGCATTTAATGGCAGCATGAGATATGTCCCAGGACAAGAAAGAACCTAGTACGATGCCTTCTTCGGTTCCAGTGGAGCTTGAAAAGCGTTGCTGCGCCACTTCGTTCTTGACCAGCGAGCGAAATGAAATAGGCAAAGTTTGTGGCGAAATCCAAGCGACGAACCCCGAAGAATACTTACAGCCTGATGAAGAGAAAGAGACGGGAGGCGAAGCCTGAAAGGCTGTTTGTTTGATCCTGCGAGTGAAGATGCAACTACTGCATCCACCGGTCTCCGGCTGCCACGCACGACCTGAACGGAATGATGTGAAGGTGCGATCTTTGATGATGCGGATCGGCGCGCATAGGACCGTAATCATCGTGCTCGCGGCTTCATTCACCCTTTTTGCTCAAAGTGACGAGTTCCCGGTCAACTCTGAAGATCATTCCAGCGTACCCGACATCCGCCAGATCGTGGAATCATCGATCGCGGCGACACAACGTCACTGGCAAGCGCGGCTCCATTCCACTTATGTGGAGCGTGACGAGGATAAGCACCTGGACCTGGCTGGGCGCCTGAAGTCGGAAGATGTGGATGTCTCGAGAACGATTCTCGTCAACGGCGTTCCGTTCGAGCAACTTGTGGAACGCAACGGGAAGCCTCCCTCAGTCGAGGAGGAACGGAAACAGAAAGAGAAGCTCGACAAGTTGAAGCGGGAAACGCCAGAGGAGCGCGCCGAGCAACTACGCAGGCGGAGGAGACACGTCGCTCGTCCGGGAAGTGCCCAAGGCCTTCGACTTCCGACTCGTGGGTGAAGAGGCAGTCAACGGCAGGCCGGCGTATGTGCTTCAGGCAACGCCGCACCCCGGCTATCAAGCGCAGGGCAAGGACGGCAAGATGTTCTCCAAGGTTGAGGGCAAGCTTTGGGTCGATAAACAGGACCTAGGGTGGATCAAGGTCGACGGGCAGGTGATCGAGCCGTTCTCGATTGGATTATTTCTGGCGCGCGTGCTGCGTGGCTCGGAGATCAAGATCACGAAACTCTTCACGAAAAAGATTGTCGCGGCCGCGCGCACTTCGACGCGTTCCGGCAACCAGATCCTACCGTCGACGCGCGCCTGCTCGATCGGGTCCTGACTTACTCGGAATACAAGCTGCCGCAAGCCGGCGACCCCGTGGAATAAGAGAATCTGGTGGACCCGTGAAGCTCAAGGCACTCGGAGTCCGAGCGTGACGCCGTATCGGGAACCTAGCACAATCTCGAGAACCGTTCGAGGCGCGACACATCCGCCGGGTCCCTTCTGAGCAATCTGGCGCGTTGGTTCTTGTAGAGCGCGCTTCACGATGTTCACACACAATTGCTGCGTTTGTCGTTTGCACGGCCTTCGCTTCGCAAATCTGATAGGAAAGACTGGCGTCGCCGCATTGTGCTCCTTGGATTTGACGAGCAAGCCTTTAGTTCACTGGCCATGTTAGAGTTCCGCTCCCAGTCTTCCAATATTTCCAGGGGTCCGATGAAGCCGGCCAAACGGGCGACGAGAGTGGTCGTAGTCACATCCGTAATGCTCTCTTTCGTTTCCTTCTGGCGGGCTGCCGCAATCGTCCTCAATGATCTCGGTTCTTCGGCTTACTACGTTGGGGGTATTGCAGAGCAGGCGGTTGGACGCGCGGCTCCTTGGTTCATCTTCGGTGTGATGCTCTTCTCTTATGCCGTGCGGGCCGTCTATATCGAATCGTGCGGGATGTTCATGCGCGGTGGAGTCTATCGCGTCGTCAAAGAGGCGATGGGCGGCACTCTTGCCAAACTTTCTGTCTCTGCCTTGATGTTCGACTACATATTGACGGGCCCGATCTCAGGCGTCTTGGCAGGGCAATACATCGTTGGCCTCGTGGCACAGACGGCCACCCATTTCGGGCATCCGTGGAATCCCTCGAAAGGGAAGATCAATTTACTCGCAGCGAGCCTGGCTGCGCTGGTTACGCTCTATTTCTGGTGGCGCAATACGAAAGGCATCCATGAATCATCCGACGATGCGCTGAGGATCATGTATGTGACGACGGTGATGGTGGTGTTGCTGATTGCCTGGTGCGGTTTGACGATCCTGA
>QHYQ01000503.1 GCA_003224175.1 Acidobacteriota bacterium | reverse complement strand
ACGGAATCGCCGCCGCCTATGATCGAAGTCGCGCCGCGCGAAGTAGCGGCCGCAATGGCCTTGGCGATTTCCAGCGTGCCCTGGGCAAACGCCGGCATTTCACACACACCCATCGGCCCATTCCAGACGATCGTCTTCGCGCCGGCAATTTCGGCGGAAAACCGCCGAATCGTCTCCGGCCCGATGTCGAGACCCATCCAGCCGTCGGGCGTCTGACCCACAGGAACCGTGCGCTTCTGGGTGTCTGTGCGAAATTCGGCGGCGACGACGTGATCTGAAGGCAGGAGCAGCCGAAATCTTCGCCCGCGGGCATCGGCGAGAACGCGCGACGCCAGTTCGATTTTATCCGCCTGCACGAGGGATTTGCCCACCGCGATACCCTGCGCCTTCAAAAATGTGTAGGCCATTCCTCCTCCGATTAGCATGGCGTCGGCGATCTTCATCAGATTCTCGACCACCTCGATTTTGTCCGAGACTTTTGCGCCGCCGAGAACGGCGACAAAAGGGCGCTCCGGCGCGGAGAGTGTCTTCCCCAGGTAGGCGAGTTCGCGTTCCATCAGCAGTCCCGCTGCCGATTGGCAAACGAATCGTGTGATCCCAACAACCGAAGCGTGTGCGCGGTGCGCGGAGCCGAACGCGTCGCAAACAAATAAGCCGTCGCAGAGCGCCGCCAGTTGCCGCGAAAATGCCTCGTCGTTTGCTTCTTCTTCGCGATGGTAGCGGACGTTTTCCAGAACGAGCACGGACCCGTTGGTTAGCGCGCGGCTTTTGGCCTCGGGCTCGGGCCCGATGCAGTCGGACGCAAATTCCACCGCAGCGCCCAGCAACTCCTCCAGCCGGCCAGCCACCGGACGCAAGCTGTACTTGGGATCCGGCTTGCCCTTCGGCCGCCCGAGATGTGATGCCAGCACGAGACGCGCGCCGCGCTCGCGCGCGAGTTTCAGCGTGGGCAAGGTTTCGCGGATTCGCGTATCGTCGCTGACCTGCCCCTTCTCAAGCGGCACATTGAAATCCACGCGCACGAAGACGCGTTTCCCCGAAAGCTCGAGATCGCGAATCGAAAGTTTTTCCATGAGCGATCAGTCGCCGCGTTTCTTCCGGGAGTTATAGCTTCGCAGCCATGAACTTGATCAGATCGCGGCAGCGGCAGGAGTAGCCCCATTCGTTGTCATACCAGGCCAGGACCTTGGCGCAGGTCCCGGCGACGACGCGCGTATACTCCGCATCCACAATCGAGGAATGTGAATTGCCGCGAAAATCGACGGAGACGAGCTGCTCCTCTTCGTACTGCAGAATCGATTTCATCGGCCCTTCGGCGGCGCGGCGCATGGCTGTGTTGATGGAGTCCACCGTGACCGGTTTCTCCGTGGTCACCGTCAGATCCACCACGCTGACGTTGGGTGTGGGAACGCGCATCGCATAGCCATCGAGCTTGCCCTTCAGCTCCGGAATCACCAGGTGCAAGGCCTTCGCCGCCCCGGTGGATGTGGGAATCATGGAAATCGCCGCGGCTCGCGCCCGGCGCAGATCCGTGTGCGGCAGGTCCAGCAATTTCTGATCGTTCGTGTAGGAGTGAATCGTCGTCATCGTTCCGTGGACGATGCCGAAAGTGTCCTGCAGAACTTTGGCCACTGGAGCCAGGCAATTCGTCGTGCAGGAGGCATTGGAGACGACGTTGTGTTTGGCGGCATCGTAGGTCTTCTCGTTGACGCCAAGCACCAGCGTATGGTCGGGATCGGTGGCCGGGGCGGAGATGATTACCTTTTTGACCGGCCCCTTGATGTGCTTGCGCGCTTCCGGTCCGGAAGTAAACAGCCCGGTCGACTCCACCACGAACTGCGCGCCGACGGAAGCCCAATCGATCTGCGCCGGGTCTTTGACCTTGAATACACGAAAGCTCTTTCCGTCCACCGAGATGCTGTCGTCGGTGTACTTCACGGAATTCGGCAGATTGCCGAGTATCGAATCGTATTTCAGCAGGTGAGCCAGCGTCTTGGAATCGGTGATGTCATTGACCGCCACGAACTCGATCCCAGGGTCCCCGAGCGCCGCGCGCATGATGTTGCGGCCGATCCGCCCGAAGCCGTTAATTCCTACTTTGATGGGCATGCCTCCTCCGGAAAGCAAATTGCCAGACCTAGATTGACGCGTCCTCGAGCGCTCTTCTATCCAGCCGAGCGAAAACAGAAATGCTACGGTGCGTCCGATTAGATGTCAACGCGGGCACCCGGAGTTTTGCAAGCCACTGGCTTTGTTTCGCGGTGGCACGGCCTTTCTTGCCGGGGCACCCATGGTTTGCCCTGCGCCCCGCGCGCAAAGATCCACTCGCGCAAGCAGAAGTTCCTGCCTACAAGAAAAGGGGGGACCAACTGAGTCTTCTATCCAGGATTAGGGATACTGAGTGACTTTGACGACCTTATCGCCCTGAAACGTTACGAATATCGTCTTCGCCGGCGGTGTCCCGTAAATCCAATCCTCGCTATCGTTGCCATCCGCGTCTCGCTCGCGAACTTTTCGTTCTGGCCGGCCCATAGCCGCAGTTACCTCATCGTGGTCCATGCCTACTTCGGCGCGTTTCGCCGCAATGGCCTCGCGCACTGGGGCAGGGAGCGAATCCACCCAGGCAACCGCAGCCGACCTCTGCTTGGAAAAATCCAGCACTCTCGCGAGATAGCCTTTGAGTTGGTCTGCAGTCATGTCCGGAACCGCGCCGTCAAAATCCAGAAAAATCGTCGCGCCGCCTTTTTGCACGACGACCGGCGTGTCCTGGGGCGTAGTTGTCGTACTTGTCGAAACGGGCAGTCCCAACCCCCCTTCGAGATGTATGCGCTGGCGCCAGGATGTGTGTCCCTTCGGCCCGCCGTTAATGTCAAATTGGATCTCCCGGCCGTGAAATTCGATTTTTGTAATCTGCACCGAATCACCCACGTT
>QHYQ01000013.1 GCA_003224175.1 Acidobacteriota bacterium | reverse complement strand
CTTCGACGGCGGTGCCCCAATCGCCGCTGCGGACCTGCATATGCCCGCCGAGATTGGTGACTCGTTCCCGAATTCCGTTGAGGCCGACGCCAGCGGTCCTGCCCTGACTGCCACTTTCCGTCGTCGTTGCTGCCATGCCCTTGCCCTGATCTTCGACCTTGAGCCGGACTTGCTTATTGCCAATGGACAAGGAGATGCTCGCGGTGGAGCTATTGGAGTGGCGATGCACATTCGTTAGGCACTCCTGAAGAATGCGAAACAGCCCGAGCTCCAGTTCTCGCGGAAGCCGGTCCATCGCTTTGGGCACATCGAGACTAACCTTGATCCGGCTGCGCTCGGAAAACCCCGATACATACCAGGGAAGAACACCGGCCAAACCGAGCTCTTCCAGCAACGGCGGATGTAGGAGATATGAGATCGTGCGGACCTCGGACAAGGCCTGATCGATGAGTTTCGAGGATTCGTCAAGGTAAGCAGAGCCACGGGGATTGACGCGCCCGAGATGTTCCACAGCGAGCGAAAGGTTCAGCTTGGCCATCGAAAGCAACTGGCCGGCGCTATCGTGCAAGTCGCGGCCGAGTTTGCGCCGCTCTTCATCCCGTAGATTCAGAAGATGACCAGAAACAACTCGCAATTGCTGCTCCGTGCGCTTTAATTTCGTGAGGTCGGTATCCAGGTGCAAACGTCCGATCGCTGCGCCGGCATTGTTTCTCCAAGCCATCCAGCGGCTAGCGACGGTAACCTGTGTTCCCAGGCGCGTGGTTTCTTTTAGCTCGTATTCCCAATAGCCCTCGCGCCGCAGGATATTTTCGATCTGAGCAAGGGGCCGGGGTAGTTCTGCTTTCACCAGTTCGAGAAAAGGCTTGCCGCGGACCTCGGCTTCCTTCCAGCCGTAAAGGCGTTCTGCCGAAGGATTCCAGGCGAGAATGTTGCCCGCGGACTCGACCAGAGTGATGGCATCGCGGGACGACAGGAATAGCTGCCCCACTCCGCGCTTCCATTCCTCTACGGCGTTTTTGTGTTCCTCCACAGCCGGGCCGCCGGGCGAGATGGGTTTCTCAAAAACAGGCGACGCGCTCATTGGGGGATCCGGTAGCATGGCTAGCGAATAAGCTAGTTATCCGGGAGGACTCTTGCTTCCCACGAACGTCTGAAGTGATTGCTCCATCAGCAAATTCAATCCGATTCCTAATCGCCTGAGGTCAGAGATCAGCGGAAGCAGCTCCGTCACAGTCAGATTTTTTTGGATCAGTTGGTAGGCGGCTTCCTCCACGACCCTGAAGTCCTTGGCAATGTTCGCAGCAGAAGCACCGTCGCGGGCTCTCCATTGGCCATATTGCGCAGCCGAACGCAAGGCATCGGGCTTGGGCTCATCGCTTTGCTGGTCCATAAAATCGATGACCGCACCCAGAAATCCAGAAAGGAAGCCGGAAAGCTCCTCAAAGGAATTTGAGGAAGCTTTGGCATCGCGTCTAATGGCCGCCATAATGGCGGCCTCGAGTTCTGTGCTTTTTTCCTTGAAGAGGGCAGAAATGCGCTTCGCTTCGGGTTTGCCGGTGGGGTTTTCGAGCTTTCCTCTCAGCGCATTGACGAGCGAATCGATTTCGACCGGCTTCACAAGGTAATCGTCCACCTGGCTGTGGATCGCCTGTAAGGCTGTCTCGAATGCTGGGTAGCCCGTCAAGATAAATACCGTGCAACTGGGCTGAATATGCCGCATGCCGCTGGCCACGAGGAAGCCGTCACCCTCTTCGCCAATATTCAGATCGGTGACCAGCGCGTCGAACTGAAAAGAATTAATCTCAAATAGGGCATCCGCGACGCTCTGGGCAACGTGCACGTCAAATCCAGCTTTCTCCAAAATGGGCGGCAATGTGAGGCGGATGCTGGGTTCGTCGTCAACAAAAAGCACGCGCCTCCGTCCTCTGTTTTCGGCCATCGTTGTTCTCTCCACCAACTTCGGTCAGGCTTCTGTATCCCCTTCCGGTCTGCGGTCGCGTTTCTTCAAACTTAAAGCCCTATCGGCAAGATCGAGATAATGCTCCAGCCGCGACGGCTCGCGCGTACGGTCTTCCAGGGGAATCAGGCGCGGCCCCTCATCGCGGGCCGCATCGTCTGTGGGCGGCAAGAGCTCAACGCGTTTTTTCATGCGCTTTCGCTCGAGTCGCGACCCCGGATTGTTCCGAGCCTTCATGGCCTAGAGCCGAATGCACTTCCAGGTGGGGCACTGCCGGAGCCTCCTCAGGTTTCGCCCCCGCCATCCTGCGCTTGCGATTCTCCATTTCACGAAGCTCCCGCAGGATATCCGCCTCCTGGCGAACGTACTCCTTCTCGGAGATTTCGCCCGACTCCAGTGCGAGTTGCAATTCGAGCAACCGTCTCTTGCCGGGCGCGGTGTCTGTATACTGCTCCTCGGCGACCTGCTGCAAGGTGCGCAGAACGAATTTGATTCCCGAAACCGGCAAAGACAGCCTTATCGCCGATGGGCTGATTGTCACGCGAGGCTACGCAACAAATGCGCAGCGCTTCATAGATTTCGCGGACGTACTGAATGGCGCGTTCGGCCAGGGCCTTGTCAATCATACGGCCCAGCTGCATGCGTGCGAAGTAAGTCGACTGCAATTGTTTGCGAATGATCTCGCGATGGAAGCGGCGGATCTCGTCGTCCTGCTCCATCAATTCCTGGATGATTTGATCGCGATCCCAATTGACTTTCAGTCCGAACTCCAATTTGCCAGCCATCTGTTCGAGCACGTCTTTGACCGAAGAATAGATGCCCTTCAAAACCTCCCGGATATCGTCGTCGGTACGAAAAACGGTACCGAAGCTCATGGGAATAATCGTGTGATTCTTCATCACCGTCTCGATTACGTGCTCGTGAGCCAAGGCGTTTTCGCGCGTGGGGTCGAAGATGGCCACAGCGGTTTTGCTCACTACCGCGGCAATGTCCAGATAGTTTACGGTGTAGACCTGCTCACCGGCGCCGCCGATGCCGATACTGCCGAAGTTCATGGCCCCCTTGGAGCGAACAATTCCGTACACGTATCGCCCGCCCTCTCCCGGGGTCGGTGACGACGCGGCAGCAGGCGCCTCGTTGATCTTCACGTGCAGATCGTCTTTTAAGCGGGAATTACCTTTCCGCGATCGCTCAAGTTTGGCCGGCATAAGGTTTCCTCGCTCGAACAGCTCTCTTGATCGTCCAGGCTTTTCGAAACGCCATCCTCAATCGCTCAATCTTCAACTTCGCTCATCGTCGGACTTCATTACCGACTCACGTCGAAATCGGAAACACGAGATTGATTACGGTTCCTTTGCCTACGGCACTTCGCACGCGAATCCGGCCGGTGTGATTCTCGACGATTCCTTTCACGATCCACAGGCCAAGGCCCGTTCCCTTTCCGCCCTTGGTGGTCACAAAGGGCTCAAACATGGATTTTTGAATTTCCGGGCTGATGCCGCAGCCGGTGTCGGCAACGGTAAGGCTGATCCAGTGGCGCAGTCCGTCGGTGGAACGGATTGCTCGTGTGCGAATAACCAGCCTGCCGCCGGAGGCCATACTGTCGCGAGAATTGACGACCAGATTCGATAGCAACTGCCGAAACTGATCGCCGGATCCCTTGAACGGCGGAAGCTCCGCCAGCCTCTTATCCACGACGATGCTGGCCTTGGCGAGCGGGCGCGCAAAGAGCGCCAGGGTGTCTTCGACCACCCCGTTTAGATCGAAGCTGTCAAACTGCACGACATTCCGGTAGAGGCCGAGCATTTGGCGCACGATGCGGGTCACGCGCTCGGTCTCATTCTTGAGCACGTCGTAAATTTGCCTGGACTCCGGCTCTACTTCCTCGCCCAGGATGTGTATAGCGTTCTTGATGGCCTCCATGGGGTTATTAATTTCATGGGCGATGGTGCCCGCCAGCTTGCCCGTGGCCGCGAACTTTTCGATTTCGAGCATGCGCCGCTCCATCTGTAGTTGCTCGAGTTTTCGCCAGGCGGTGAAATCGCGCAGGACGGTTACGGTGTAAGAAACCTGGCCACGGGCATCATAAATCTTGCCCGAACGCGCGGCATATTCCACTTCGGCCTGGGAAGAAGGATTGTAGAGGCGCAGGGAGCGGTTGTCCTTGTCGGCAAAGGAAAAAGTGAAGGCAGTCAAATAAGCATCGAGCTTGGCCAGATTCTTCATGACCTGAGGATGCTTGGAGCCTTCGGAGATTCCAAAAAGCTCTTTGGCCAGTGAATCCAGGAGGACGATCTTTGCCGAATTATCGGCGACGATGATCGGATCCCCTACGTTTTCGATCACCAGATTGAGGCGGTCCCGTTCCTGGCGCACGATCTCTTCGGCGATGCGCAATTTTTCAAGATTGGCGCGCACTTCCATATCGGCGCGGCGCAAATCGGTCACATCGCGCATCACTGTGACCATACCTGTTCGCGTTCCATCCGCCCTTTGCGTCGGCGCGCAGACGGCTTCGAAGAGAACTTCCTCGCCTTCCATCACGTCCACCAGGGTAAGGTCTCGCGAAGTATCTTTTCCGCTGACCATCATAGAGGAGAGCGCAGCCGAAAACAGGAGATTATTCAACTCCACGGCGCGGCGCCCGCCGTCGCCGATGGCTTCCGGCACGCGGAAGAACCTTTCGGCAGCGCGGTTTTGAATGACCACGCGGTGCTGATCGTCCGTAAAAATGACCGGGTCGGCCATGCTTTGCATCACGGCGCTGAGCCGCGAGATGGTCACTTCCATATCGCGCATGCGATTGAAGTAATGTTCGATCTTGAATAATCGCGCCAGATAATTATTGGCACGCTCAGCGAGACTGCGGAGTTGATCCAGGCGGGTTGAAGGGGTGTCTTTGCCGAGCTGGGCAAGAAGCAGCGTGGCATAGGCGCGCATCCCGCAAGCGCTGCAAATCTGCCCCTCCAACGGCAAGTGGCGGGATGGGCGGGCATTTTGAACCGCAAGACAATCCTCGCGGCGTTCGCGTTCCGCCTCCCAGCAGCGCGTACTGCTGCGGTAAATCATGGGGTAGGCGTAGAAGGACGCCCCTCTGCCCGCGGGATTCGGGAGAACGCCAGGATTCAGCCGCTGCAGGACTCCCATAATGGGATTGTCGCGAGCCCAAAGAGAGGTGTGAAACCTTTCCACTTCGTTTCGATCGCAGTTCAGCGAGGCGGAAGCGTTGACCTCGCCATTTTCAAAGTCCACCTCGAGCACAAGCGCTCGCGGGAAACCGATCCTCACGATCTCTTCGAGGAGTATGGGGAAGATCTCTTCGGAACGTTCAGCGGAGAGCAGGCGCAGTGCCGCGGAGTCCCCACCCCTCTCCTGCATGAGCAGGACAGGTTTCTCCAATACGCGCGGGCTGGCCACCGGAGCCATTCCTTTAATCCCCCAGTTTTAACGCCGGGCTCTCCGGCGCGCTGGGGCACGAGGCACACGCCGAGCTGGTTCGATGGCCACTTCCGTCTCCGTGCCTGGACCAAGCTGTGGCCTCGAAACTAGGCCGGTGAGACCCACGGCGTCCGCATACTTCAAATAGGTATCGATGGATGCGACCACGACGCGTGCTTCGACCGTGATCAGGTCAATACCGACCAAGGAGATGCGCACCCAGGCGTCAATAACGATGCCCTTGTCGAGAACTCGATCAAGGACATCGATCAGGCTGGATCCACCCGATACCCGTTCAACTGCCATAGGACCGTCCTCCTCTAATTAGACTCTCCGTCTAGGCTTCGCCGCTCTCGGAGCTCTCGGCTGGCGAGCAACTCGCCGGGCTTGTGGGAGCGTAGCAGGTAGCGGGCCTTGCAGTGTCAAATGCGGGTCGTATTTCCACCAGTTCAGCCCAATCTGCTCGGCCTTATCAACAGAACAAATCAGCAAGCGAATGCGAATCGTTAGTAACTCGACGTTTGCGAGGGAGATACGGACATCCCCGGCAATTACCAGACCCTTATCGAGAACGCGATCCAAAATGTCGACAAGGTTCGTCGTTCCAGAGACAGTCGGCACTTTCTCCATAAACTCCCGCTCTCTTTTTGGGCGGGCTTAGACGTGAAGATCCCGTCCCGAGGACGAAGGGCGGGATGGTAGTAGCCATACGAAAGTGCGTCAATAAGTGTTTTCCTGTATAGACAGAATAAAACGTTTGCTTTTTCAACAACTTGGAACGGCGCGATTTGGCTTTTAGCGAAGACGGCCTAAGGGGCCCAGGTCGATATTCAAGTCGGCAGGCGACAGGCCAAATTGGTCGGCAAGCTCCTGAATTTTGGCTTCCAGTTTCATCAGGGCCTCACCCATCTGCTCGATCTCCTGATCGCTGACCGTCCCCCCTTCCATGCGGCGGATGGCCTGTCGTTCCAGCAATTGCCGCAAGAAGTCGATCAGCGTAAGAACGAGCTTGGCCAGCCCCTGTTCGACATTATCCGGGGACAACTCGATCCGCGTGGGGACCGAGGCAGCCTCTTCTCGGACACCGGATTCTTGGGGCGAATCTCTCCTGGGCGGCTTGTCACTCATGTCCGGTTTCGACAAATTCACTCGGAGGCCACGGGCCCGTGATACGTGCCGAAATTCCGGCAGGGGTCGGTACGCGCCCGATTTTCTCCAAGAAAACAGGAAGCGAGGAACGATCCACGAGCGCAAAACCGCGGATTCCGGATGGTGTGTCGCGCTCAACCCATTTTTCGGCAAGCGAATCAGAGGCGCGCCGGAATTCCTTCAGAATGGATTGGGCCTCTTGGTATCGCGCCCGCCGATGTTCGAGATAGCTTTTGCCCGATTGCACCGAGTTTTCAGGTACGCCGCTGGGTTCGAAAGTGACCCGAACATCCATTTGCACCTTGTTGCGCAAACGATGCAAGGCGCTGCTGTAGTCCACGGATCGGCTCTCTAAGAATTGCCTCAAAACCTCTTCGCTTTCGACGACAGTCGGGAAGCGGAAAGGGATGATAGCGGCTTGCTCAAAGATCCTTTGCAAGACCTGGCTGAAGTCTTTCACCATCTCGGGCAAGCGCCCTTCAGGCATGCGCCCACCGAAATCAGACACAAAACAACGCAGCATACCCACGTCGATCCCCTGGACCTGTGCTCCTTCCACTCCGCGGCGGGGTATACGGATTTGACTTTGTTGTTCGGCGATGCAGTAGGCGAGCACAAGCTTGTGATGCGGTATTACCGCTTCGCCCGGCGACCGAGGGCCGGGCGTTCTGTCCAGTTGGGCGCTGAGACGTGGCGCAGCGCCGTCTCGACGGAGCTCACGATCAGGTCCAGGCCCAGATAAACCAAATCAACCCCTGCCAGTGAAAGCACCAGATTGCCGCGAATGATCACGCCTGTGTTGAGCACGTGATCGATCAAATCCAACAGCGTCAGATCTGCGGACTCTTCATTGCCAAAGAGAACGATCTCAGGAGTCTTTTCAGCCATCGCTCTATCCAGACGATTCCGGCTGCGAAACGAAGGAAAACGGTGGCCAAGGCCCGGTACACTCGATTCGCCGTTTATTTTTCCATTTTCTAGCATAGCTGCGGATGAAACTTTCCAGTTTCTTGCGATCCGCCCGTTTCAGCAGAAGTGTCTGGTGAAACTCCAGGTCACGCCTGGTCGCAGCGAACTTTCCACCTTCCGCGACGTCGTCTGCGATCAATCGCAGCGCTTTGCCGAAATCCAGCAACTCGGGGCTGGCTCGCTCAGGAACTCGACGAGAGAGCGCAGACTTCGCCTGCAGATATTCCTTCCCGGTGCGAACTGTTTTCTTAGGCATAGGTGCCAGCGGTAGCGCAAGAACCTTAACGCCCCACTCCTCCTTGCCCCGTATGTGATTAAGATCGGCCTTCAAGGCAGGTTGCCGGCCCTCAATATGAGACCGGAGCGATTTGTCGTCGAGGAATTCTATTCCGAAACGTGCCGGCAGAACGTCTGCTGCCTGAGCGATCGCGGAAAGGACCTGTTGATGCCGCGTCGTGGCTGCGGCAAGCCAATCGAGATCTTGCATGTTCTTCGAGAGATTCAGGGCGAACTCGGCTTCGGGCACCCGGCTGATCCAACAGATGAGTCCGGCGCATGCAATCGTTTCCACAGGGGCGGCTCCATCGACCCCCTTTAAACCGCGAAACAATTCGGCTGCGGGGCCAGGGGCCTGCGTCAGGCCATATAGGTGAATAACTCTAGCCGGCGACTGAACGGGTCGAGCCGTCCTGGAAAGCCGATTCAGCCTCACGCCAGCCGCCATAACTCACCTACGAAGGTGCGGAGCGCCCTCTTGCCCGCAATCTCGTGGGCAAAATTTCGCACCACATACAAAGGAATCTGCGAATAGCGCGCCGACAACTGACGGAGCGTACTGAGCTGCCATTGATGCCTGCGCGAACATCGACGGCAGTTGCCCACGTCTTCCTTGATCAGAACGCGATTGACGAATATGGCTGCGGTGGAAAGGCGCAGCTTGGAGAGTTCGGCGATGAGCCGCTCGGTTTGCCTGTCAGGGAGTGCTTCCGGGAGCATGACGGCGTAGACGCGAGTATGCCCCGAGTTTCTCAGAAACTCCGATAACTCGCGGACACGCTTCCCCAGTTCCGCGATTTTGACCCCGGCATCACGCGCCAGAGCGAGTGTACGGTGGTGAGCAAGACTTTTCAATAATAGCTTGGTCCAGACCAGGATGCGATCGGGCGTGCGCAGAAGATCGAGAGCGTGGCCGGTGGGAGCCATGTCAATCAACACCCGGCTCGAACGGCCGCGCACCAAGTCGAGTACGCGCAGCACGGCGAGGATTTCATCCAGTCCCGGCGGAACGCTTTCGAGAAGCTGCGAAAAGAGTTGGCGCTCGAACCAGAGATCCACGTGCACGCTTGATACTTCCGCAGTAGTGGCCTCATCGATCATCGTCTTTGCCCGGCGAGCCCATGCTCTGAAAACGGCGATAGCATCCATCTCAGAGGCGCGGAATTTCCGATCCCCCAGAACGGAACGAGGCTGGTCTGAGATCTCACTCTGGAAGACGTCGTCTAAAGACGGTGCCGGATCGACTGAGCAAATATCGACCGCTGCGCGACCGCGGAGCCGCGAACTAAAGCCAAGGGCGGCGGAAATCGTTGTCTTCCCCACTCCCCCCTTGCCCAAAACCATGGAGAGAGTTCGATCCAAAATCGGCCAGTCCACACGCGATAGCTGCACCTCGCGAGGCCTTGGCTTTGGCGGGGCGGCTTTCCAGGTAAAGCTCGTGCCTGCAAAGATATGGCCACCAAATTCCCCCAACTGCGGCCCCATTACCGGCGCGCCGGCATCTTCGGCGATGTAAACGTTTTTGGCGGGCAAATGACGCCGAAGAAACACGCGTGCAGTGCGAGTTGTCTCGTGTCTCAGGCGGCAAATTCGGCAGTGCTGAGATCCGAGCACGGCCCTGTTCAAAACAATGCCCGTAAGATCCAGATCAGGTGAAAGCGAACGGAGTTCGGCGATAGCTCGCCGGGACTCATTAAGAGAAAATTTTTCAGGCGTAGTCACCAAAAAGATCTCGGCATTGCTGAGCAGTTCCGCCCTGACCGCCTCCACCATGCGTCGCCATTCTTCCACCAGAGCATTCGGAGCGCTTGGTACGGCGCCTCCGAAATGTTCGGCCAAGAGCCGATCACGGCTGGCGGCCAACTCCAGGACATCGAGAAAACTCGAGAAATATTGAGGTAACGCGAAGAGCCTCAAAGTGTGCCCTATAGGGGCCGTGTCCACTACGATCTGATCATATTTGCCGGAGGCCACGGCGTCAGTGATGGCGAGAAGGGCCGCCATTTCGGCCATACCTGGGAGCGTGGTTTCCAGCAAAGGTTCAATATCCGCGCGGGAGAAGATGGAGCCAGTCTCGAGTATAGTGAGCAGTTTTTCCTTGTGCCCTCTCAGAAAAGCGTGAAATTGCTTCTCGGCGTCGACCTGCCAGACGTCCAGCCGCGCCTTTAGAGACAGGTGTAGCTTCTCCGGGCGGTCAGCGAGCGCTTGACCAAAGATGTCCGAAAGGGAGTGGGCCGGGTCCGTGGAGAGCAGGAGAACGGGCCTTTTCCTGTTCCGCATCGCGCGATGCAGGGCGTAGGCGGCCGAGACCGTCGTCTTACCGACGCCTCCCTTGCCAATAAATAGAGTCAACTTCGGCACTTGCCCATTCTAGACAAGGCGAACGCGGAGCAAAAGATTGCTTGTGCGTGGTCACGAGCTTCACGAACGGTGGGAACCAGCCGATCTAAACGCATATTTGTTGAACGGTCCTCCGATTTCCTTCTCCCGCTTCTCGCTCAAACAGTGCAACCCCGCTAGGGGGTAACGATGTCCCTTTCCAATTCCAGAGTGGCTTCGCGCTTGACAGCTATTGATTGACATCGTATTTTTGTCGGTTGGCGTAGAGGGACTTCTGTATACAGGGCGGCGAGCGAGTTCTGAGTGTTCGCGATCGCTTCTTTCTCGAACTGCTCTTGCACCAGGGAACCCACAGTCCTGTGATATTTTCGAATGCCCAACACACGCATGGGCTCGGAGCGTAGCTGGCAGGGCTATGTCCGTCTAGGGGATTTCCACTCGACTCTAGAATGCGGAGGCCGATAACGATATGGCAGGGGAGTCGGTAACAGTCAGTGAGGGGCACTTTGTAGGGACCCTTCGACGGGACGCCTGGTGGACTGAGATTCTGCCTGCGGCCCTGCTGTTAGGGGCGTTCGGTATTTATGCGACGTACCGGGCTTTCGAGGGCGCCTACTATGCCTGGGGACCCTATCTTTCGCCGTTCTATTCGCCACTGATCGATCCACAGCACCATTTCTGGCCGCTGTCTCCCGCGCTTTTGATCCTGGTTTTTCCGCTCGGATTTCGTACCACCTGCTACTACTATCGCAAGGCTTACTACCGCGCGTATTTCATGGATCCGCCAGCCTGCGCCGTGGGCGAACGCAAGCGCTCCTACTGCGGAGAGACGAAGTTCCCGTTCATTCTTCAGAACCTGCATCGCTACTTTCTATATGCAGCATTTATCATATTGGGCTTTCTCTGGTACGACGCCATCGTCGCGTTCATTCTCGACGGCCATTTCTTCATCGGCGTGGGCAGCATCATCATGCTGGTGAACGTGATTTTGCTTTCGATCTACACGCTTTCCTGCCACTCTCTGCGCCATCTCATTGGCGGGAAAGTCGATTGCTTCTCCTGTGCCTCACTTGGATCTTCGCGCCACGCCGGGTGGCGGGGGATCAGCATTCTCAACGAGAGGCACATGCTCTATGCCTGGTGCAGTTTGATTTCTGTCGGCCTCACCGATCTTTACATCCGGCTGGTTGCGGCCGGAGTTCTGCGGGACATCAAAATCCTGTGACCACAAAGTTCGAAACACACGAACATGACGTCTTGATCATTGGCGCGGGTGGCGCCGGCCTGCGCGCTGCTATCGAGGCATTAGGTCAGGGAGCCTCGGTCGGCGTCGTTTGCAAATCGCTGCTTGGCAAGGCGCACACCGTTATGGCGGAAGGCGGCATCGCGGCAGCCATGGCTAATGTGGACCGTGCGGATGACTGGCGAACGCATTTCCGCGACACCATGCGCGGAGGCAAGCTCCTCAACCATTGGCGCATGGCCCAGCTTCACGCGCAGGAAGCTCCTGACCGTATTCGCGAACTTGAGCAATGGGGCGCGCTCTTCGACCGCACTGCCGACGGGCAAATCCTTCAACGGGCCTTTGGCGGGCATACATAAGCGTTTGTGTCACGTGGGCGACCGCACTGGACTGGAGATGATCCGCACGCTGCAGGATCGCGGCGTCAGTCTGGGTATCGACGTGTACATGGAGTACGCCGTCACGCGCTTACTGAAGGACGGCGATCGAGTCGCAGGCGCGTTCGGCTATTGGCGCGAACAAGGCCGGTTCGTGGTCTTTAAGGCCAAGTCCGTCGTGCTGGCGACGGGCGGCCTCGGAAAGATCTACAGAGTTACCTCGAACTCCTGGGAATACACGGCGGATGGAATGGCTCTCGCCTACGACGCCGGGGCCGAGCTGAAAGATATGGAGTTCGTTCAATTCCATCCCACGGGCATGGTCTGGCCGCCAGGCGTGCAAGGCATTCTGGTTACCGAAGCCGTCCGCGGAGAGGGCGGCATTCTTCGGAACAAGGCTGGCGAACGCTTCATGGAGAAGTACGATCCGAAGCGAATGGAGCTTTCCACGCGCGACGTCGTGGCGCGTGCCATTTACACCGAAGTACGTGAAGGCCGCGGCTCGGAACACGGCGGCGCGTTCCTGGATATTTCTCA
>QHYQ01000012.1 GCA_003224175.1 Acidobacteriota bacterium | reverse complement strand
AACTTCGGTGGCCCCTTCATTCAGCAAAGCTTCGGCGGTCTTCACCAGCGTCCCCGCCGTATCGATGATGTCGTCAATGACCAGCGCCGGCCTGCCGCGCACATCGCCGATCAGATGCATCACTTCGCTGACGTCCACGTCCACGCGGCGCTTATCCACGATGGCCAGCGGCGCATCGAGTTTCTTGGCAAAGGAGCGCGCTCTTTCCACGCCGCCCGCATCCGGCGAAACCACCGTGACCTCGTGCAGCTTGCGCTGCTTGTAATACTCCACCAGCACCGGCGAGGCATACAGATGATCCACCGGCACGTTGAAATAACCCTGAATCTGCGGTGCATGCAGATCCAGCGTCAGCGCGCGGCTGGCACCCGCCGTTTCCAGCAAATCCGCCACCAGCTTGGCGGAAATCGGAACCCGTGGCTTATCTTTGCGATCCTGGCGCGCATAAGCGTAATAAGGCACCACGGCCGTCACGCGCCAGGCCGAAGCGCGCTTGAATGCATCGATCATCAGCAATAGCTCGAACAAATGATGATCGACGGGATCGGCGCACGTCTGCACCACAAACACGTCCGCGCCGCGAACATTCTCCAGAATCTGAAAATAAATCTCGCCGTCGCTGAAGCGGCCCAGCTTGGCGCCTCCCACGTCCACGCGCAAGTAGCTGCAGATGCGCTGAGCCAGTTCCGGGTACGCGCTTCCGGCAAAGATCTTGAACTTTTCGTCGATCAAATCCGTCCACCGAGCTACAACGCTTTTAGGCCCTGCTCGGCCCGCCGGCGCCAGGGCCCCACAAAGCGCGGGTATAGGCCTTGCGCGAAAGCGTGTTGCAAAGGAAGACCTGGTCTCCCGGAAACAAACGAGCGGATCGGCGCGCCTGCGCTGGGTTTGGGAATATTCCAAACACCGCCGAACCGCTACCCGCCAGCGCGGCTTCCGCAGCTCCTCCCCGGAGCAATACCCGGCGAATACGAGCGAGGCGAGGGTACTGCCGGAAGACGACCCTCTCGAAGTCGTTCGAGAGATGATCCTCCTGCGGGCTCCAGCACAGAGCGCAGAAACTCCATAGTCTAGGGTTGTCAGGATTCTTTGTCAATCTGCGATCCAGCCAACCGTAGGCATCGCGAGTGCTAACTATAATGTCTCGCGGCGAAACCACCAGGAGAGTTTGCCGCTTGCTATCGGGCAGAGGATAGACTTCATCGCCACGACTGGTTCCCAAGGCCCGGCCGCCGAAGAGGAAGAAGGGTACGTCCGCACCCAGCCCAGCGGCGATCTCCAGCAATCGCTCGGGAGCGATGCGTCGTTTGGTAAGCCGCACTAAGCCCGCCAAAGTTGCGGCGGCATCGCTCGAGCCGCCTCCCAATCCGCGACCGACCGGGACGCGTTTCTTCAAAGTGATGCGGATCCCTCCCCGGAGACTCACATTGCGCCGGAAGGCTTCGGCGGCGCGCCAGACCAAATTTTCCCGTTGCGAGAGTGAGGCCAGGATAGGATCGCTCAGGATATCCAGCTCGATGCCTGGTTTGCGGCTGCGCTCCAGTTGCAAAGTATCGTGCAGGCTGATGGACTGAAAGACGGTACGCAGCTCATGGTAGCCATCGGCGCGCCGCGCCAGCACGTCCAGGCGCAGATTCACCTTCGCAAAAGCTGGCACTCGGATGGGTGGCATGCCGTCGGTCAGTGCGGATTTTCTGCGGGGGGAGACTTCTGTTGTGCGAGGTGGCGTTTCACACTGGAAATCTTCTGCTCTAGCTCCGCGACCTTGTCTTCCTCGAATTCGGCCGGCACGACTCGATGCCATTCCCCCACGGATTTCTCCCATTCCAAGGCGGCCTGTTCGGTGCGTCCGCTCTTGGCGAGCACGTCGCCTAGGTGGCTGAGCATGGTCGGATCGTGAGAATCGCGATCGATTGCTTTGCGGATGTAACCTTCCGCCTCGGGCAATTTGTTTTGCTTGTAGAAAATCCAGCCCATACTGTCGAGATAGGCGGCATTGGTGGGATCTACGTCCAGAGCGCGTCGCAGCATATCGACGGCTTCGTCCAGCCGCACGCCGCGATCCGCGAGCATATAGCCGAAATAGTTGAGTGCCGGCGCGTTTTGAGGATTGAGCGCCAGAACGCTCTTGAAAGCCTGTTCGGCCTGTTCGTACTTCTTCTGCCGTTCGTACATGCCGCCGAGCAGGAAGCCTATCGTCTCTTTATCCGTGGGATTCCGCGCAAGTTTTTCCGCCGAGCGCACGGCCTTTTCGGCATCGCCAAAGCGCCGGCTCTCCGTATAGACCTGTGCGAGATTGGAATAGATCTCCACATCGCTGGGTGAGTTCTCGAGGAGCGGCTGCAAATTCTGCGCGGCCAGCTCGGGCTGCTTATTTTCGCCGTAGAGGATCGCTTGACTGATCAGAAGTCCGCGGTCGCGCGGATGTTCGCTCAGCCCTTTGCTGGCTTCGTCGAAGGCGTGCGGAAGATCGCGGTTGGCGCGATAGGCGTCGATGATGAGCATACGGGCGCGAAGACCTTCTTCCGGCCCCAGGCGCACCATCTCCTCAAACGTATTGATGGCCGCGGGATAGTTTTGTTCGTCGCGGTACAGTTGCCCGAGCAACTGATAGAGAATTCCCAGCGAGCGGCGGCGCGCCGGCGCGAACTCCGATTCCCCCTTCACTGCCGCGACAGCGGTGGAAAGGACCCGCACGGCTTCATCGTAGTGCTCTTCGGCTTCGTAGACAGCCGCTTCGTTATAGACCACTTCCAGATTCCCGGGAGCCAGCCTCTTGGCCAGCAGAATCTGCTCCTCCGCCTTATCGAACTGGCGCAGGCGGCGGTAAATTTCGGAAATTCGCAGGTGGTTATTGGCGCTGTCGGGTTCCAGATCTACTAGCCTCTGATACTCATCGAGCGCATCCGTATACTTCGCCTGCTCATAGAGGGACTGCGCCAGGCGCCGCCGATGTTCTGCCTGGTCGGGCTCCATAGCCACAGCCTGCCGATACGCTTGCACCGATTTGTCCCGTTGCTGTATCTGCTGGTAGGCCTCGCCGAGCCGGTCGTAGAGGCCCGCGCTGGGAGCACGTTGTACAAATGACTCCAGCAACGAGATAGCTTGCTGCGGGTTATTGTGGTCCAGGAGGAGCTGCGCGAACTGCTCGACCGCTCCCTTATTCTGCGGATCGCTTGCCAGCACTCCCCGAAGCACCTGCTGGGCCTGATCGTCCTGGTTGTCGAGACGCAAGAGCCGCGCCAGCCACAATGCCGACTCGCCGTCGGCGGGATCCAGACGCACGATTTCGCGCAACTGGCCGATCGCCGCGGTGATGGTCTGCTGCTGCTCGGACGAATTGTTCAGATCACCGAGAGAACGGATATAGATCCGCGCCAGCAGACGGCGCGCCGAAATATCATTGGGATTGCGGCGAATAATCTCTTCCGCTTCGTTTACCGCCTCTCGGGAGCGGTGCGCAAGAAAATAGACCTCGGCGAGGTCCTCACCGATCTCCGGACTGGACGGATCAATTGCATACGCTTTCTTATAAAAATCGATGGCTTTTGCGGCGTCTTCGGCGTGCCCGGAGGACTCAAACTCTTGCTCGTAGAGATGTCCCATGGTCACGTTGTAATAGGCCTGTGCGCGCTGATCCGGTGAAACGCCGCCCTGGGCGGCTCGCAGTTGGTCCTGAGCCAGCGCCACGCTACCCATGGCGCCGAAAATCAGGACCGCGACCGTCAGAAATCGCATGTTCATTGGGGCCTCAGAAGTTTTGATTATCACACGAGTTGGCAGATGCTCAAAGCACCCCAGCACTTGGCCGTTCCACCCCGTTCCACCGCTTCTTATCGGATGCTTCTTAGCAGCCGAAGGTGTCTTCGGTCGTTGCTGGGCCCTAGCTTTTGGCCGCCACAAGATGCGAATTTTCACGAGGATTTCTCTTTGCACCTAAAATAGCGATTCTGCATCGCTCGTTGGCTAGCCGAGTTAGTGGCGAAAATGTCGAGCGCCCGTAAATACCATGGCCAGACCCAACCGGTCAGCGGCGGCGATGACTTCTGCATCGCGCACGGAGCCGCCCGGTTGTATGACCGCTGTAGCTCCTGCGCGCGCGGCCTCCTCCACTCCGTCGGGAAACGGGAAAAAGGCATCTGAGGCCACGGCGCTGCCGGCCAACGATTCCTGCGCCTTCAGAACCGCGATCTTCACTGAATCCACGCGGCTCATCTGGCCCGCACCGATACCCAGCGTCCGGCTGCCACGCGCGAAGACGATGGCGTTCGATTTCACGTGCTTCGCGACCCTCCAACCGAATAATAAATCCCGTAGCTCCTCGCGGTTCGGTTGGCGTTTGGTAACCACCTTCAGATCCGATTCCGCGATGGTGAGTGTATCGGGCTCCTGCACCAAAACGCCTCCCGATATACGTTTCAGATCCCACACGGGCTTCATTTTTCTGGGAACGGCGCCCACCTGCATCAGACGAAGATTCTTTTTCCCGGCAAGCGTCTCGCGCGCGGCGGAATCGTACTCGGGCGCGACAATGCATTCGACAAAAAGCTTCGCCACCTCACCAGCCGTCTCGGCGTCCACGGTGCGGTTGAAAGCCAGCACACCACCAAACGCCGAAACGGGATCGCAAGCGAACGCCTGTCGATAGGCCTCCGCCAGCGTCTTCTGTTCCGCGGTGCCGCAGGGATTGTTGTGCTTCACAATCGCGCATGCAGGATCGGCCAATTCCTGCACCAGAGACCACGCCGCATCCAAGTCAACGAGATTGTTGTAAGAGAGCTCCTTGCCCTGAAGTTGCTGTGCCGCTGCCAAACCTGATGGAGGAAGCCCGCTGGGAATATAGAGCGCGGATTTCTGATGCGGATTCTCGCCATAGCGCAACGCGGCGTGTCGCGATAATTCCAAATGCAGTTGCGCAGGCAGCTCCGGCCGTTCACCCAAAATCACAGTGTTATCGGACACGGAGAGCCGCTCGAGTTCGCTGGCAATCAAGCTGTCATACCGCGCAGTCATGGCGAAGGCTTTGCGCGCCAACGCAAATCGCGTCTCCAAAGACCAATCCCCACGTTCCGAAAATTCGTCAAGGAGTCCCGCATAATCGCCCGGATCGGTGACCACCGCCACACTCTCGAAGTTCTTCGCTGCTGAACGGACCATAGCCGGCCCGCCGATATCGATGTTTTCGATCAGGTCTTCGGCCGAAACGCCCGCCCTCGAGGCGGTGGCTTCGAACGGGTATAGGTTAACCACGACCAGATCCACGGGAGCAATTCCGTGCTTGCGCGTCTCCTCGCCGTCTTCGGGACGATTGCGGCGGAACAAAATCCCGCCATGCACTTTCGGGTGCAAGGTCTTTACGCGCCCACCCAGCATCTCCGGCCAGCCAGTCATCTCCGCGACTTCCCGAACCTTTACGCCGGATTCGCGCAGCAGCCTGGCCGTGCCCCCAGTCGAGACTACCTCCACGCCGGCTCGCGCGAGAGCGCGCGTGAACTCCACGATTCCCGATTTTTCGTGAACGCTGACCAGAGCCCGCTCAATCGGCACAGACGACACTCCACTTGGAGATGGAAATTGACGAAGAAGAATTGTAGCGCGGTCCCGGCAAAAGTCACTTCTTCAGCGGGAGCGCGTCCCAACAGGAGCCTCGCGCCCGAAACAGAGCCGAGATTTCGCCGCTTAACAAAGGCGCCACGAGCAGAGTTTGAGGAGGCGAATTCTGGATTGCGGACGGGGCGATCAGCTTTTCACACGAGCCTTCAGCCGCGCCTTTCCGTTTTCTACGCTAACCAGGAATTCGACTTTCTGGCCCCGCTGTTTGCGGATTTGTTCCGATTTCTGCAGCAGGAATTTCTGGAATTTCTCTCGGGAGAGCCGGTCGACGGGTTCGCCTGAACTGTGCAAAGCCTCACGAAACGCACTGTAGAGTTCATCCACCTTAAAAGATTCCCGTTCCAGATCGGAGCAAGTGATGGCTACTGACGACGGGGAGGCTGCGGGGTGAGAGCGGGCGCGCTGGGCTTCAATCTCTCGCGCCGCCGCGCCGAAATGCCGCTCTACCGTCCCGTCCTCGCGTTTCTGCATCCTCTTGTGAAAAATCTCACGGTATTTGGCGTAAGTCTGAGCCAAATTCCCATATCGAAATCGCTGTCCATAGTTCATTTGCGCGGAACGGTCGCCGTAGCGTTTAAGGACCTGCTCGATCCGCCATTCGATATCGGCTGGTGGGCGTTTTTTACCGCCGCCGAAGTATTGCTCAAATTCGATCTTGAGCTGGCGAATGTCACGCTCCAGGCGCGTCAAGTCTTCGTCAGTCTGGTTTGTGGGCATCGGTGGAGGAGGAATTCTCATGCTAAAAGAGGGCAGCGACTGCGTCAATTGCCCCTTGGTTCTTTGCTCCTTATCAGGCACGGCGGCTGTCTGACCTCTTATATTGCTCTGCGGGCGAAGCCTGTGCTGAAATGCCATGCTATGAGTTCTGCAGCCGATGCCGCTCGTGATCACCGCGCCGTACTGCTCCGCAAGATTCCGCCTGTAAGCGAACTGCTGGGCTTGCCTGCGCTTGCGGAACTTGCGGCTCGCGTCGGCCACGACCTCGTCGTCGACGCGGCGCGAACCGTCCTCGAACGGATTCGCGACGACATTTCCCGAGGCCTGGCGAGCGGCCCGCCAGAACCACAGGCCATCGCCGCAGAGATCGTCAGCAAAGTGGCCGGGCTGCTGAAGCCTTCGCTGCGAGGCGTGATTAACGCCACAGGCGTGATTCTGCACACGAACTTGGGACGCGCGCCGCTCGCCGAAGCCGCCATCGAGCACATCCGCGAGACCGCGGGGCAGTACACCAATCTCGAATACGACATTGCTGCGGGCATTCGAGGTCGAAGGGATGTGCACACCGGCTCGCTGCTTGCGCAGTTGATTGGCGCAGAGGCCGCCTGCGTGGTGAACAATAACGCCGCCGCGGTGTTTCTCGCGCTTGCCTCCCTCGCGCGCGGAGGCGAAGTCATTGTTTCGCGCGGGGAACTCATCGAGATCGGCGAATCGTTTCGCATCCCCGATATCATGGCGGAGAGCGGCGCCGTTCTGCACGAAGTCGGCACAACGAACCGCACTTCCATTGCCGACTACGAACACGCCATCAACGAGCGCACGCGGCTCCTGCTGCGCGTGCACCGCTCGAATTTCGCCATCCTGGGCTTCACCGCGCGACCCGCGCTTGCCGAACTCGTCGAGCTCAGCCAGCGCACGCGCATGCCCCTCTACGAAGACCTGGGTTCCGGATGCCTGGCCGATCTCGGCCCGCAGGGCTTCGACGAACCCGTGGTACGCGCAAGCGTTAAGGCTGGCGTGGACTTGGTGTCGTTTAGCGGCGACAAGCTGATGGGCGGGCCCCAGGCCGGCATTCTGGCCGGCCGGCGCGAGCCTATCGCACGTCTCCGCAAGCATCCGCTCTTTCGCGCTCTGCGCGTGGATAAACTCGTGATCGCCGCGCTCGCAGCAACTTTGCTTGCCTACCTGCGCAATGATTTCGACTCCCTACCGGCGCTGCGCATGATTCGCGCCAGCGCCGCTGAAATCGGCGGGCGCGCCGAGAAAGTTGCGCAGGAGCTGAAGCCGGTCTTGGCTTCGGCGCAAGCCGAAATCGAGACTGCCAATGGGCAATCGGTGATCGGCGGAGGCTCGACTCCGGCCGAATATTTGCCGACGCGCCTACTGCACATTAGCAGCGCTAAATATTCCGCCACTCAACTGGAAGAAAGGCTTCGCATCGGCGCTAACACCGCAGGCGCGGAGCGCACGCCGGTGTTGGCGCGGGTCTCTGAAGATCGGCTGGTGCTGGACCTGCGCACCGTCTTCCCCTCACAGGAAGCAGCACTTATCAGCGCGCTCACCACCGCCCTGAACTAAGCTGCCTCTTACGCCGAAGAAAATTAGCGCTCGCTCGATCTTTCGTCGCGGGCGACTTTGGCTGCGGACATGATTTTTTCGATCTCGTCCACGCTGCGGGGCAGCCGCGCCGTGAGCAGCTTATAGCCGGTGGGAGTGATCAGCACATCGTCTTCGATACGCACGCCGATTTTTTCTTCGGGAATATAAATGCCGGGCTCGGCGGTGACCAGCATGCCTGGTTCGAGCGGGCGGTTGGCGTCGCCGGCATCGTGCACTTCGAGGCCAATGTGGTGTCCCAGCCCATGAGTGAAGTAACGGCCCAGGTTGTGTCCATCGCGATCGGCGCCGTGCGAATTGATGTAATCGTAGGCGATTTTGAAAAGACTATTGGCACCTTGGCGGCCGAGCGTCGCTCCCGGCTTCATGGCGGCGAGCACGGCATTCTGCGCGCCGAGCACGATTTCATAAATTTCCCGCTGGCGCGCCGTGAAATGGCCGCTTGCCGGCACCGTGCGAGTGATATCAGCAGTGTAGCCGGAATATTGGCCGCCCACATCCATCAAGACAACGTCGCCATCCTGAATCAGGGCGTCGAGCTCATTGAAGTGCAAAATCGTGGAGTGCAAGCCTGTCCCGACGATCGGCGCGTAAGCTTCCGTTTCGCATCCGCCATACGCGTGGATCTCTACCATGCGAGCGGCGACTTGATATTCGTAAAGGCCCGGCTGGACCATGCGCATCGCTGCAAGCTGTGCGTCAACAGAAAGCTCGATGGCTTTCGTGAGCAGCGCGATTTCGCCGGGCGACTTGATCTGACGCATGGCGCCTATCGCCGGCAACGTATCGTGCATAACAATTCCCGGCGCCGCTTGCGTGATCCACGCGGACCACTCGCGGGCATGCGGATAGCCCGTGTCATCCGCATGCGATGTCAGCGTCCAAATCTCGTGGTAGCTTTGCGCCAGGTCTGCGAGGTGAGCCTTCAGATTCGAGAAAGCTTCGACGGTGGCAAAGCCAGTCTTTTTTTGGACATCCGCATCAGTGGGAGCCATCCGGGGACCGTTCCACTTTTCCTCTTCAGGACTGCGCAGCGGCAGAAAGAAAATTTCGTTCGGTCCCTTCCAGCCTTTCTCCGCGGCCCCGGAGGGAACGAGCAAAAGCGCGGCGCCTTCTTCGTTGTGGCCCGTCAGATAGTAGAAATTCGGTTCCTGCAGGAAGACGTAAGAAGGGGAGGAGTTCTCGCGGCCCGTGTAACCGAATAGCAGCACCGGCGCATTAAGCTGCGCGACGAGATGTGCGCGGCGGTCGGCGTAGACGCTACTCGGTTCGCGCTCTCGGGCGGCGAGAGGGACGACGAGCGGCGCCGAGACCGTCGTAAGCACCACGGCAAGCACAGCGATGGGGCGAATTGCTCGCCGAAGTCTCACGGCCTCACGCATTGCGCCGCTTCCGTAGGCCCGCAACGTCGCCGGAAGATGCCAGACGCTCAAGCGCGTCGCCAGTTAGTCGAAACGTGGTCCATTCGTCCATGGGAACGGCTCCAAGATCCTGATAAAACTCCATGGCTTGTTCGTTCCAATTCAGCACGGACCATTCCAGGCGTCCGCAGCCGCGTTCGCGGCCGAGCCGCGCAAGAGTGAGGAGGAGCGCTTTGCCAACGCCGCGGCCCCGAAACTGATGCTCGACGAAGAGATCCTCCACGTAAATGCCGGGTTTGCCCATAAAGCTGGAAAACGTGAAGGAATAGACAGCGAAGCCCGCGGGCTCGCTGCCGACATAGGCGAGAATGGCTTCGGCGACGGGACGGGCGCCAAAAAGCGACGCGCGCAGGTCCGCTTCGGTAACGGTAGCCTCGCTCGAGATATCTCCGTACTCCGCCAATTTCCGGGTGTTCTCTTGCGGCGCGCGATTTTGGCGAGGGCGCGAGAATATGCCGCGATGGTTTCGGGTACCGCCCGGCTATAGACGAATTGGCCTTGGCGGCGGCAGGCGATCAGCCCGGCTTCGCTCAGAATCTTGAGGTGGTGAGAGACGGTTGCGGGGGTCACGCCGCGCATGGAGACGATCTCGCCGCAGGTCATGTGGCTGCCGGCCGAGATGGCCTCAAAGATCCTGAGGCGGGTCTCGTCGGCCAGAGCTTTGGATATTTTTTCGACCTCGGAACGATCCATGAGCCTATTGGAAGTGTAGCCGAGTCAGATATTTACCGCCAGAGAACACTGTATTTCCCGGGGTAGCAACCTCGAATCAGTCTCCGCCTGGGACCGGTCGACCAGGCCCTGACCTAAGCTACAAAACGACCATCGCTGTGGAAAACTCCCTGAAAAACCTGCAACCGAATAATTAGATACTTATCTAAGTATCGAAGTTGCTTGCGCCCTTCTGGCACGGGCCGGCAGCGGCATAGGTTTCCCGGGGAGTGCCAGTCAGAGCATTCGAGAAGAACAAGGAGACGGACATGAAGAGACTCGAAGGAAAAGTGGCAGTCGTAACCGGCGGGAACAGCGGCATCGGGCTGGCAACGGCGAAGCGCCTGCAGGAAGAAGGCGCCAGAGTAGCCATCGCGGGCCGGAGCAAGAAAACGCTGGATGAAGCGGTGAAGACAATCGGAAATGGCGTGGTGGCGGTGCAGGCAGACGTCGCCAAACTTACCGACGTGGACAAGCTGTATGCGGAGGTTTCGCAGAAACTGGGCAAAATCGATGTACTGTTCGTGAATGCTGGGGTGGCGAAGTTCGCGCCGCTGGCCGAGACCTCCGAGAGCCTATTCGACGAGAATTTCGACATCAACATCAAGGGCGCCTACTTCACGATTCAAAAAGCTCTGCCGCTGCTCAACGACGGGGCGTCCATCATTCTGAACACCAGCGTGGCGGACAGCACAGGCAACGCGGGGACCAGCGCGTATTCGGCGACGAAAGCAGCACTGCGCTCTCTCGCGAGAACCGCGGCAGCGGAGTTGGCGGGGCGGGGCATTCGGGTGAACACAGTTGCGCCAGGGCCGATTGTTACGCCGATTTTTGGCAGGACTGGGCTGCCGAAGGAAGCCCTCGATCAGTTCGCGAAGGAAACGGTGGCGAGGGTTCCGATGAAGCGATTTGGACAGCCCGAGGAAGTGGCGGCGGCGGTGGCATTTTTGGCTTCGCAAGACGCGTCCTATATCACGGGCGTAGAGATCAACGTGGACGGCGGGCTGGGACAGATCTGAGTCGTTGAGGGCGCTGGAGCCGAGCGCGCCAGTGCCCAGGGAACCGGATGGCTACGGCTGGAGCGAGGCGATGTAGGCAACGATGGCCAGGATATCGTCTTCGCTTAGCTTCTCGACGACCGGTTGCATCAATTGGGACCCAGGGCCAACGCGGTCGAAGTGCTGGAAGTCATAGAGCTGGCGCGCGAGATAGCTCGGAGAACGCCCGGCCAACGAAGGAAAGCCTCCGTTGCCTTTCAGCCCGTCGCCGTGACAGGCGGCACAGGCGACCGTCTTGCCGGGGCCACCGCGAAGGACGAGCGCTTCACCTTTTTTAAGCGTGCCGGGCGGCACATAGGCGATGAAGCCGGACCGCGGATTGCGCATCGGTTCGGTATCTTCCGGACTTGCCGGCGTTTCGACGATGCGGTCGCCGAGGGGCTCCATTCCCGCATCGGCTCCCGTCAGCGGCATGCACAGGCCTCCGCCGCCTCCTACGAAATGGGTTTTGGGAACCATGTCGGTCTCGATCACTTTCATCCAGGGAGTCCACTTCATGGAGGAAAAGTATTCGGCAGCGGCCTGCATCTCTTCCGGGGTCAGGCCCTTAGCGATGTCGATCATTTGACCTGTATTGCGCTTTCTTTTATCCCAACTGGTCCGGGCGCCGCTCTTGAAATCGTCGAGCTGCTGCAGGATGTACACGGCAGGAAGGCCAGCGGGGCCGGCGTTATTAGGACGGCCCTTGCCATTGGGGTAATGGCAGAAGCCGCATGCGTTTACCATCGCTCCCTTGTCACCGTGGGCCACGATCTCGGGCATCTTGGGATGATCCTGGGGATACCAGTCGGCTGGGCCGTAGTTGTTGTCAACCTCCTTCAGCGCGAAGGCGGCTGCGGCACCGGGAAGGTGCCGTGGCGTGTCGCGATCTTCAGGCTCCGCGGCAGGAGCAGGAGCCGCGGGTGCAGCGGCAGGCGCGGCGCCGCCTCTTCCTCCAGCGCCTCCACCGGCTCCCGTCGCTGGCGCTGCCACGAAGGGCGTAGCGAAGCCGTAGGCCCACGGAATGCCACGATTCATGTTCTTTCCTTCTGATTGGCTTTCCTGTTGGCCTTGCTGTTGCGCTCGTTGCGGTGGGGCAGCTTTAATCGCCAGCGCGCCGAGCGACGCAAACGACACGAGGAGGAGGATCCCCATGCGATTCCTCATGAATTGCCTCCCGAGTTCCGGTAAAACCTCTGAATTGATGGGCCGATTTGACCACGATTTTGGAAACGTTTCAATAGGCGTCAGAAACCGGGGACGCCGGAGGCGGCGGGACGAATCTCTTCAGGTGTACGCACGCCGATGCGCAGACGCTCGAGCCATACCTGCCCCAAAGACATCAGGCCGGTATAGAGGTAGCCCCAAACAAAGAGCAACAGGAAAGGCGCGGTGAAATAGTTTTCGTTCTGAATGGAGTAGTAAACCGTGGCGGCGAAGTAGAGTCCGAGAGCCACTTCGAGGTAGGGCATCCACCCCGCCCGGTTCCGGTAACCCTTGCGGCGCCAGGTGCCGGCCTGGCCTTCGATACGGTACTTGGGAGTGCGCGCGAATTCAGAACGCACACCGAAAATCGCTTCGAGCACGGCCTTGGCATTGCGGACGGAAAGACCGATGCCTACGGCCATGACAAACGGCAGGTAGATGATTCTACGCCTCCAGGACTTGGGATAGAGAGCGCGCTCCGCACTGAGATAGAAGCCGGAAATCGAGCAGCTTGAAGCCAGAAACAGGGGCAGATCGATGAGCAGCATCTGCACCCAACCCTGATAGAAGCGTACGATCATGGCCGGCAGCAGGAGCGTGGACAGCACCACCATCAGGGGATAGCTGATGTTTGCGGTGAGGTGAAAGAAAGCTTCGGCCTTCACGCCGGCGGGTAGATCGGCGCGCAGCACGCGGGGCAGAATTTTCTTGGCGGTCTGCATCAGGCCCTTGGCCCAGCGCGCCTGCTGGGCCTTGAAGGCGTTCATTTCCACAGGCAATTCGGAAGGGCACTCGATATCCGGCAAATACAAAAATCGCCAGCCGCAAAGCTGCGCGCGATATGAGAGATCGGTATCCTCGGTCAGTGTGTCGTGCTGCCAGCCGCCGGCGTCGTCTATGGCCTTTCGCCGCCAGACCCCGGCAGTGCCGTTGAAATTGAAGAAGCGCCCGCTGCGCGCGCGGGCGCCGTGCTCGATGACGAAGTGGCCGTCCAGCAGGATGCTTTCGACTTCCGTGAGGGCGGAGTAATCACGGTTGAGATAGGTCCAGCGCGTCTGCACCATGGCCAACTTGGGATCGCCGAAATAAGGCAGCGTGCGGCGCAGAAAATCGGGACTCGGCTGGAAATCCGCATCGAAGATGGCGATGAACTCCCCGCCCGCGGACTTCATCCCCTCGGCCAGAGCGCCTGCTTTAAAGCCTTCGCGATTGGCACGGTGCAGATAACGCAGGTCCAGCCCGAGGGCGCGATAGCGTTCGACGCAGCTTCGCGCGACTTCCCGGGTCTCGTCGGTGGAATCGTCCAGCAGCTGCACGTCAAGCAAATTGGACGGATAATCCAGGCGCGAAATGGCCTCGACCAGGCGCTCGACGACATAGCGCTCGTTATAGATCGGAAGCTGTATAGTTACCTTCGGCCAATCGGCCGGTTCGGCGGGTTTGACGGGGATATTGGCGTGGTGCTTGGAATAGCAATAGACCAGCCAATAGCGATGGAAACCGTACGCCGCGAGCACTCCGAGGACAAGGAAGTACGGGATCACGATGGCCAGATCGAAGGTATTGAGCTGATAAATTCCGCGGAAGGGATCGCGGTTGGAATCAGCGAGCTGCGACCAAGAGCCCAGCCAGCCTTGAACGGCCGCCGCCATCATCAAAATGACATCAGCGCTGAACAAGCTGTGCATTTCTCCTCAACTTGAGCTCTTCCCGGTGGAACTTTTCCCGGCCAATCTATTCTCAGCGAATTTGGCGGGCCCGATCGATGACTAAGGCCCCTCAGCCTTCTTCCACGCTGCGTCGGGGTATTGCTTCGCAAACTTCCGTAGCCATTGCCGGCGCACTCGCGCTTGAAACCCTTTTCGCCCTAATGGCGCGCCTAGGCGATTTGAAAGTGGACGTCATCGAGACCATCGCGCTGGCCCTGGCCGCCGGCATGGTTTATTTCATCGCGCTGTACGTCCTCGAGCACTCCCCGAAAAGCCGCCCGGCACTTTGGATTGTAGTGGCCGGGGCGGTGCTTTTTCGCCTGACACTTTACTCGCTAACGCCCTCACTTTCCACTGACATTCAACGTTATCGCTGGGACGGCCAGGTCCAGAAGGCGGGTTGGAACCCATATGTCCTGGCGCCGAACGATCCCCGGCTGGCTCACCTGCGCGATCCAGGCTGGGCCATCATGCCGGGTCCGGAAATTCCATCCATGTATCCGCCGCTTTCGCAAATCGTCTTTCGGTTCGGAGCACGCCTCTTCCCTGGCACAATTGCTTTCAAGCTACCTTTTGTTTTGGCGGACCTCCTCGTGCTCGCGATGCTGGCAAGGTGGCTGCGATCCTATGCCGACGGGAATTTCCGGCTTGCTGTCTACGCCTGGAATCCGCTGGTCATTGTTGAATTCGCGGCCAGCGGGCATAACGACGCGCTGGCGATTGCGGCGATGGTTGCCGCGTTGGCGATTCTAAAAAAGCGGCCGGAAGCGCCGCATTTGACCACGACGCAATCGGTCGCGTCCGTCATCACACTAACCGCAGGCTCATTGGCGAAGCTCTTTCCCATCACTCTGTTGCCCCTAGCATTACGTCTTTCGGGATGGCCCCGAAAGCTTCGAGGCTGGCTCGCGTTAGGCGGAGCGGCGCTCGTCACGGCTGTATGCGTTTGGCCCTATCGTTCCGCGCTTAGGCAGTTTCCAGAGATATTCTTTCGCTACCAGGCCATCTGGCAAGACAACAATCCCAGCCTCTACGCCATACTGCTGTGGTTTTCTGCACACCGAGAGATCGCCGCGGGAATAGGCGAAGGTGTCGTCCTTGGTCTGGCGATCTGGGCCGCGGCGCGGAAGTTCGAGCCGTTGCGGGCGGCATTTCTCATCGTCGGCGCCATTCTGATGCTCGCGCCCAATACATATTCGTGGTATTTCACCTGGATCGTTCCGCTACTCTGTTTTTTCCCGAATCCGGCCTGGCTGCTTCTGACTATTTTGCAATTTCTTTCCTACAAAGTGCTCATCGAGTATCAGATCAATGGCGTCTGGCATTTCGATCCGTATTTTCAGTGGCTCACCTATGCGCCGTTTTACGCGCTGCTCGTCGGCGGAGCGCTCCTAAATCGTGGGGGCCGTCGCACGGCCCCATCTCTTGCCGAACAAACGGCGATCGAAACACTCTGAAGCCTTTTGATTGGGCAGCCGGAGACCCCGTCACGCCGAGTGCGCCGGTTATACCCAGTTATACGATGATGGAAAGGCTGGCGCCGGGCTGCGGCGCAGGCGGCGGCATCTTGGAGCGATCGATCGGACGGTATAGCGTATCGCGCTCGACGGGCACGCGGCCCGCTTCGCGGATCAGCCGTTCGAGCTGGGCGCGCGGCGTGAACTGCGCGGTGGTGGCGCCGGCATCGTGATAAATCTTCTCTTCCACGACGGTGCCATCGATGTCATCGGCCCCAAAACGCAGGGCAATTTGCGCCACGCGCGGCGTGAGCATGATCCAGTAAGCCTTGATGTGATCGAAATTATCGAACAGGAGGCGCGATATGGCCATGGTCTTGAGATCGGTGAACCCGGTCGGCTTGGGCAAGTGCGCAAGCCCGGTGTTTTCGGGGTGAAACGCCAGCGGAATGAAAGCCACAAAGCCGCCGGTTTCATCCTGCAACGCGCGCAAGGCCAGCAAATGCTCGACGCGCTCTTCATCCGTTTCGATATGGCCGTAAAGCATGGTGGCGTTGGAACGAAGGCCGATCTGGTGCGCGGTTCGCGCGATATTGAGCCACTGCTGGCCGCTGACCTTGTGGTCGCAAATAACTTTGCGCACGCGAGGATTGAAAATTTCCGCGCCACCTCCGGGCAGGGAATCCACCCCGGCATCTTTGAGGGCGAGCAGCGTATCGCGGATGGAAAGCTTGGAGATCCGCGCGAAATAGCCAACCTCGACCATGGTGAAAGCCTTCAAGTGCACACCGGGGCAGCGCGCCTTGAGGCCCCGAATGAGGTCGAGAAAATATGCAAAAGGGAGATCGGGATGCAGGCCGCCGACCAGATGAAATTCCGTGGCGCCTTCTCGCAGGCCTTGTTCGGCGCGCTGCCAAATCTCTTCGAGGGCAAATGTATATGCGCCGGGCGCCTCCGGGCTGCGGCCAAAGGCGCAGAGCTTGCAGTGCGCGACGCAAACATTCGTGGGATTGATGTGCCGATTGACGTTGAAATAGCAAACGTCGCCGTGACGCTTCTCTCGGACGTGATTTGCCAGCCAGCCCAGCGCCAGCAGATCAGGCGAGCGGTAAAGAGCGACTCCGTCTTCGAAGCTGAGCCTTTCGCCGGCCAGCACTTTGGCGGCAATGGGCTCTAGGTGCGGGTCATCGATTACCGGAGCCGAGGTTTTCATTCCAGAAGGCTGCGCGAAGCTCATACCGGATTCGTCCACGTCCGCTGCGCCGCGATTCGCCGCTCAACGCGAGACAGCCACCGCGGCACCCCAGAACAGCAAAAACAGCAGACTAATATAACCGTTCACTGCGAAAAACGCAGCATTCAGGCGCCGCAGATCGTCCGCGTGAACCAGCGAATGCTCGTAGGCGAGCAGTGCCGCGATCACGGCAATTCCCGCCCATGCAGGCCAAGGCAAGCGAAAGCTGGCCGCCAGCCAGGACAGCAGCATCACCATGATCACGTGACCGCCAAGGCTACCGGCGAAAGCTCGAGCGCCAGGCGATTCAGCCGCCAAGCAGCGATCACCAGCACGACGGCGCTCGCAAACGTGAAGGCCCAGGCGAAGCCCATGGAAAGAGCGCCTGTGGCGAGCGCCCGGGTGTTGGTGCGCGGATTGTCGCGGTCGTAGCTCACGTCGGCGATGCGATTCATGGTCATGGCCGCGGAGCGAGCGCTCACCATGGCCACAATGATCCAGAGGATCTGCCGCAACGATGGCCACGCTTGACCTTCGGCGTACCGCGCGGCCAGCAGCGCCCCCGTGAGCGCAAACGGCAGGGCGAAAACGGAGTGCTCGAACTTGATCATTTCGAGAACGGTGCGCATACGGCTCTGTGTGGTGATCGACGTGACTTTCATGAGGGTTCCCGAGGCTATATCTTAAATGCCTTGCGCAAGGACTGGCCTTTCCAGGCGAATTGGCGATTCTGCGGCAGCCCCAGCTGCACCAGTACGCGGCAAACGTACTGCGTGACTAGATCGTCGATCGTCTCGGGCTGATGATAAAACGACGGAATCGCCGGCATGATTACGGCGCCGGCTTGCTGCGCGCGCAGCATATTTTCGAGATGGATGCGGCTGAAGGGCGTATCGCGGAGGCAGAGCACCAACCGCCGACCTTCCTTGAGGGTCACGTCCGCGGCCCGCGAAACGAGGTCGTTGCTTGCGCCGCCGGCAATCGCGGCGAGCGTGCCCATCGAGCACGGTACGACGCACATTGAGTCTGCCGGATAGCTGCCGGAAGCAATCGAAGCGCCTACATCCGTATTCGGCAGGATTTCAATCTTGCGGTGAGATTTGGCGCCGCTCGAATTAAGAATCCGCTCTGGAAGTTCAGCCAGCGGCCCGGAGATTTGCAACTCGTGCTCAAGCAAGCGCATGCCGGCTTCCGTGATGACCAGATGTATGCGGGCGACGCGGCCATCGGCATCGAGCATGCGCAGCGCCGTCTGCGCGAGCACGGCGCCGGAAGCGCCGGTCACGCCGACAATAACGACTTTGCCCTCTGGCGATTCCATAATATTTTGTGCGCGAACTGCGCGTAGCGAGGGAGTGTAGGCAGCCGCTCGCGCCAAAGACAAGACAACTGCGCCTCGCCTCGGACGGGTGACGCCTCGGAGCAACTTGTGCCTCGAATGGTTTGGTGTTATATCTTAGCTTTGGTTGCGCTTCCTCAGTCTCCTGTAAACCAGTTGAAGCGCCGAAACCGGTCAAGGAGGGCAAGATGGCCTACGTGATTGCTGAGCCCTGCATCGGAACGAAAGACACCGCCTGCGTGGATGTATGCCCGGTCGATTGTATCCATCCTCGTAAAGACGAGGCGGCGTTCGAAAGCGAGACCCAGCTTTACATCAGCCCGGTGGAGTGCATTGACTGCGGAGCCTGTGTTCCCGTTTGTCCCGTGACCGCGATCTTCACACTCGACGATCTCCCGGAGAAGTGGCAGAACTTTACGGCGATAAACGCCGACTGGTACACGAAGAAGGCATAGTTCTCTCGACTACTGCATTCATAGCGTGACGGCGGAGCCCCAAAAGCTCCGCCATCTTTTTTATAGCTGGGCGCGCCGCGGAGCGCGGACATCCTTCCCGAAGGCGAGGTATCTAAGGTTCGGCGCGACGGTTGTAGACGCAACGCCAGACTAGCAACGGACACTGCGGGGCTCAGCCGTCCCGACCAGGTTACCGATCCGATCCATGACTACGATCGCCGCAACCGCCACGGCCGTCCCTCCACACGTGCTTTCACGGGAACTGGTGAAGGAATATTTCGGACGAACTTTTCCGCTCTCCAGGCGGCGTCTCGAGGCCATGCTCGAGGTTCTGGACAACTCTCGAATCGACCGGCGCTATTCCTTATTTCCGGTGGACTATCTCGTGGAGACGCGTTCTTTGACGCAAAGGAATTCCGAATATCGCGAAAACGCCATAGGATTGGCGCGCAAGGTGGCGGAGGAAGCGCTCGCGCGGGCGAATCGCAACGCCGCAGACGTGGATATGATCATCACCGTCTCCTGCACGGGCTTCATGATTCCATCGGTGGACGCATACCTGGTCTCGGAAATGGGTTTTCGTTCGGATGTGCGCCGTTTACCGATTACCGAACTCGGTTGCGCCGCAGGCGCCGTAGGATTGACTCGCGCGTGGGAATACCTTCACGCTCATCCTCGCGGAACTGCGCTGTTGATCGCGGTGGAACTCCCCACGTTGACGTTTCAGCGCAGGGATATATCGCAAGCCAACCTGATTTCGGCCGCGTTGTTTGGAGACGGAGCGGCCGCCGCCGTAATTACAGGCGCTCCCGGCGGCGGGCCGGCGATACTTGACAGTCAGAGCTACCTCTTTCCCTCTTCGATCGATGCGATGGGATTCGAACTGAAGGACAGCGGCTTCCATATCGTGCTCTCCAGAGAAGTGCCGCAGCTCATTCGCGAAAAGATCGGAGCTTTGGTTGACTGCTTACTCTCCCGCCATGGGCTCACCCGCGAACAAATCAGGGCCTTCGTGCTGCACCCCGGCGGCCAAAAGCTGCTCAGTTATATGCAGCAGGAGTTGGGATTGTGTTCCTGCCAGATACAGCCTTCGTGGGACGTGTTGCGCGACTACGGCAATCTGTCGAGCGCTTCCGTGCTCTTCGTGCTGCATGAATGGATGGCGCGCGGCGAAGCGAAAGCAGGTGACCACGGTCTACTGGCCGCATTTGGCCCTGGTTTCAGCGCGGAGATGCTTCTGCTGCAATGGACCTGACGAGAATCGCATTCCTGATCTTGCTCGCGTGCGTCGGTCTCGAGCGTGTGGTGGAATTGCAAGTTTCACGCCGCCATCAACGCGACCTGGTGAGCTGCGGAGCCCGGAAGCATAGTGACCCTCATTATCGCTGGATGGTCGCGCTTCACGCGGGCGTTCTGATCGGAGCGGCTGCGGAAGTGACCTTGCTGCACCGCCCGTTCATTTCATCGCTGGCGTTTTGTGCCCTGCTGCTTTTCGTATTTGCCACTTTGCTTCGTTGGTGGGTGATTCGCACGCTCGGAATCCACTGGAATACGGAGGTCGTGAATTCAGCTCCTCTCGGCGTCGTGAGCGACGGGCCGTTTCGCTGGATCCGTCACCCGAATTACCTAGGCGTATTCGTCGAGATAATCGCTCTCCCACTCGTCCACACTGCGTGGATCACAGCGGCCTTTGCAGCGGCCGGCAACGCCTTTGTGTTGCGTAATCGCTTGCACATTGAGGAGCCCGTGCTCGATGCGGTGCCCGCCTATCGCGCCGCGATGTCTGGCAAGCCAAGGTTTTTTCCAAGAATCTTCTAGCTTCTAAGAAATGCAGTTTGCAAACGGATTTCCCAGACGCTCAGGTCGTTTTCGAAAACTGCCTGTAGGGCGTTTCCAACCCTGCTATGCCCGAACGCCCTATCCACCCTTCTGCCCTTCTGCAGGCGACGTTATGCGACAGCGTCGGGCTCGACGATGTGATACTCCTCGGTTAGCACCGCAACGCCCGTGGGTTCGGTAGTCGTTTCGGAGTTGTGCATGACGCGCAAAACTCGCGCTCGGCCGATTACGAACACATCGGCTCCCCGAACTAGCCCGGAAAACGTCAACGAGAAATCAAGTACTTCATTCAGCGCGAGAGACTCGGCGGTGGTGAAGTACATTCCGCCAGTAGAAATATTGCGCGTCTGGCCGTCCAGGACCGCGTTATCTCTGAGTATGGGCAGTCTGCGGAAGGCAATGGCCAATAGCTAGCCCTAGCCCGCCAGAAACTCCGTTGTGCTCACAGGCGAGGGTTTCTTTGGAGGAGATGGTTGGGGTGACTTCGCAGGGATGCTGAGAAGCGCTGCTGCTCGCCGCAGTAAGTCCTCAAAATCCTGTCTGTCCGTTTGGCGGTTCTTGCAGTTCCCGAGGAGGTGATCTATGCGGGGGGCTGGCACGGTCCACTCCTTGGCGCTAGTTCCCCGTCAGGAGGAAACGCGTCGTTCAGATTGTGAAAGACTCCTAAAGGAATCCAAGCAAGAGTGTCTCCAAAAAATGGGGGATCAGAAATCGGCTCAATCGAGGGGTTTTATGGCCGGGCAAAGCTAGCGGTGGAAAGTCTTTGCCGCTAATGCGCAATTAATTCGCACTCTCGTCGATCCTAGCTTCCCGCTTGCTATTCCTAGACCTTAGCTTCGCGGCTGCCTAAATTCGAGTTTGACGAGGATAGTAGTAAATCGTAATTGGAGATGAAAACGTCAGAAGCGCTGGTGGGTGCTCTGCCTGGGCGCGATGGGCAGCGGCTGCTGATCGGCAATGGTCAGCCCGTAGGCTTCGAGCGCCACCACTTTGCGCGGATGATTGGTGAGCACGCGCAGGCTCTTGAGCCCGAGGTCGATCAGAATTTGTGCGCCGATGCCGCTTTCATGCTGCAACAGCCGCTGCCGCGCGGCATCCTGATCGAGCTGGCCGCGCGTGTGATAGAGCACACGGGCCATCTCGCCTGATCCCGCCGGTGGCTGTTCCAGCCCGAAGCCTCGTCCCGTGTGGTGTAAGTAGACGAAGACGCCGCGATCTTCGCGCACGATGGCCTCGAGCGAACGCGCCACGATCTCATAGCAATCGCAGGAATTCGAGCCGAACACGTCTCCGGTGAGGCAGTGTGAATGCACGCGCACCAGCGGCGGAGCTCCGGCCAAATCTCCGCGCACCAGGGCGATGTGCTGCTCGCGGTCCACATCGCTCGTGAAAACGATCATGCGGAAATCGCCGTAGCGCGTGGCCAGAACGGTTTCCGCAATGCGCCGCACATAGCGCTCGTGGCGCATGCGGTAGCGAATCAGTTCCGCCACGGTCAGCAGCTTGAGATCATGCGTGCTGCAAAATTCGGCGAGCTGCGGCAGGCGCGCCATGCTGCCGTCGTCGTTCATTATTTCGCAGACCACGCCGGCGGGATAAAGGCCGGCGATGCGCGCCAAATCCACGGAGCCTTCCGTTTGCCCGGCGCGAACCAGCACGCCGCCGCGGCGCGCGCGCAGCGGGAAGACGTGTCCGGGACGCGCCAGATCGGCCGCGCGCGTTCCCGGATCTATGGCCGCAAGGATAGTGATGGCGCGATCGGAGGCGCTGATGCCGGTGGTCGTTCCGCGCCGAGCATCGATCGATTCGGTGAACGCTGTGCCGAAGTTGGAGGTGTTCACGGGCGACATCAGCGGCAGGTTCAGCTCGTCGCATCGTTCTTCGGTGAGCCCCAGACAGATCAGGCCGCGCCCATGCTTGGCCATGAAATTAATCGCCGCAGGAGTTATTTTCTCCGCCGCCAGGGCGAGATCGCCTTCGTTCTCGCGGTCCTCGTCATCCACAAGAACGATCTGACGGCCCCGGCGGAACTCTTCCGCGGCTTCTTCTACGGTTGCGAATTCGACGGGCATAGTCATTATCGTAGCAGAGGAAAGCGTCAGGGCGCTCCGGTGCACTCGGAGCGCCCTGAGCTACAAGTGACACTTCAGACTCTTGCGCCTGGGCCTCAGGCCCCTTTTTACGCGGCGAAAGCCCGGAGAAATCCCTCGCTCCGGTTCGTCGCTCGGGATGACGATCCTGGCCGGATCGTCACTTCGATGCGGTGCTTACTTCCGTAGAAGCGGCCTTTTGCAGCTCGGCGAACGGCACCACGAAGCCGTGCAGCGGCGCGATGGTGGCCACGTCCAGCTTCATTTTCTGCACGTCCTCGTATAAGAGGACGGTGCCGGCATGAGATCGAGGACCGGGCGAGCCCGATGCATTCGGCGGCGGCGGCGTGAAATCATCCGCCTCCACGAGGATTTTTTCTTTCGGCAAGTACACCAGCGACATGACGGCATTATGAATGTCGCCGGGTAGGCGGTAAATATCGAGCTCCCGTCCTCCATCGCTGAGGACGTACTTGTCTTTGAACGTAATGAAGGTGGCCTTCTTGGGATTCTGCGCCAGGTGGTCCGGCTCCAAGGTGCGTGGCGCCTTCCAAGCCTGGTCGTAGAACGGCTTGTTCATCTCCTGGGTGATGATCGTCGCACCCTCCGGGACCCAGGCGCGCACGCCTCCCGCGTGGTCGAAGTGATCGTGCGTGTTGATCAGGTACTTGATGGGCTTCTCCGGGATGAGTTTTTTGGCCTCTGCCATTATGCCCATGGCCCGCGCATCGTTCAGCGGACTTTCGATCATCACCGCGTAGTTTGGAAATTCCACCAGCACGCTGTTGTGCGTTCCGCCGGCCAGGAACCAAACTCCGTCCGCCAGTTTCTGGTTTGTGACGTTGACCGGCGCGATCTTTGCTGCTTTCACGTTGTCAGGAACCGTGAGCGCAAGGTCGGCATTGGCGCGCACATCGCTGACGGTGAGATCAAGCACCGGCGATCCGCCCTCCTTCTGCGCGATCATGGTGGGGAACTTCACGCCGTTGAAATCTTTGTAGCCGGAGTAAGTCGTCTCCACCGGCATATCGCCGAGGACGGGATTCGGAAGCCAGGTTGCGGTCTTGGTGACCATCCCCTGGGCGTCGATCGTGCCGTTCACTTTGAATTTGCCTTCGGTGAACGACACCACCGTGCCGCCATTGCCTTTCTTCGCGGTGGCGTTGTTTTCCATGGCAGCTTTCAGGAAGCCATGCGGAGTGAGCCAGATCTGCAGTTGGCGCTCTTCCGCCGCGGCTATCGCGGGTTGCGCAGCATTTCCCGGCTGGTTCCAGGCATATTGCCCGCTCACGAGATTGACCTGCTTTTGTTCGCCCGCGAAGGGCCCTCCGCCTCCCTTGCGGATGGGAGTCGGCTCAACGAGGGTCATTTCTTCCTTCGCGGACTTGGAGCCATAGTCAATCGTCCGCGTATAGGACTTGATGTCGTTTATCGGCCATGCCCCACCGGGCGTAAATGCCTGTCCCAGAATGCCCAACTGGCCGCTGCCCGAATACTGAATCGATTTCACATCGCCCATGGCCTTGCTGGCCGACTGCAAAACGCTCTTGGCGTCCTGAGCCTTTGCCGAGAAGCACAGGCCCAACGCCACGCCGAAGAACAGCGCAAAGCTCAAAGATTTTCTGCCCATAGTGTCACCTCGTGATCAGTAGCGCCGCTCCCGCAGGGGAGCGGACACGCGAAAGAAGTCTCCCTCGCGGCTTGGCCGAGCATTATATCGCCGGGAACCGCATAGAGATAGGAAAAGTGCAAGGACTTCGGATGGCCCACCCCCGCCCATTTTTTGGGCTCTGAGCAGGAATTCGTAAAGACCTGTTTAGAAAGGGGTTCTTAACAATCCACGCAAATCGGCTAGACTCTGCCGAATGCGAGACAACGATTTCACGAAAATCCTGCGATGGCCGGGTTACCGAGTTTACCGGAACGAGATCGATGAGAAAGCCAAGACCTTGCGTTTATGGGTGCGGCGGAAACGGGGGAACCGCAAGCTGATCTGCTCGGGTT
>QHYQ01000502.1 GCA_003224175.1 Acidobacteriota bacterium | reverse complement strand
GCTTGGACCAACAACGCCTTCTCGTGAGAAGAGACAGTCGCAGCAGCCTCTATCGCAAGTTGTGATTTCGCCTTTGCGACCACTGCTCGAATGTGGTTGTAGCCGTCTTCTGGCGACTTGATGACTCGCTCCCGAAGCCGCGCAGCCTCATCGGTGCCGACACTCTTGGCCAAATCAAGGGCGATATTGTTTGCAACAGTCATGTGATTACCGGCTCTGGCGACTCTTTCTAACTTGGTCCACTCGGTGATCAACTCTTGCTCACTCAGGGTTTCCTCGGCGATGATCGCCTCTGCCTGCAGATAACTGCCTGATCCTGGTCGTCCGAACTGATGCACTTGCTTGGCGGCCGCAACCGCCTCCTCAGAATCGCCGTTTGCCTGATGCGCTAGTGCCAGATTTAGGAAGAGGCTTGACTTCGCGCGTTTTGACAAATGGGTACCGCCTTCGTCCAATGTGCGCTGTAGTATTTCGATCGCCTCTTCCCGGCGACCAAGCATCCTCAGGGCCTTACCATGGACGCTGGCGACATCAAGCTTGCTTTGCATCGATGACGATTCCTCCAATAAAGGCAGGACTGCTTCCGCAATGACTATGGTCTCTCTGAAACGATCTTTTCGGTTCAAGCCTTCGCACACGCAAGCCGCCAACTTCCCCGCCCTCTGAAGCGCACTTGAGTCCGCACGAGTAATTGCATCCGACAACAGGTGCTTGAGAATGATTCTTTCATTTCGCTGACCAGCGGCCGCCGTCCTAAAATATGCGTTTTTCAGCCTCCCTTCGCGCCATTCAACGCCAAAGAGGAGGTCTGCCCCCCGCTTTACGATCTCGCTGTACTCCCTCGGATGGATCGAAGGTCTGACATAGTCTCTGACCTGGCGAGGTGCTACCAGCAGTGATTCCGGGCGGCTCACCAGCGGTCCAACATTGTCTTGAGTTGAAGTGGGATTTGCATCGGCCAACTGAACGATTTGAACCAGTTGTACTCTGAATCTCCAAGTTCACTTATGTCGACATATCTGAGAGACTCGAGAAGTCGATCGAGATGAGGCGGAAGACCGGTGGAACGCCGGTACAGAGTGTCAACGGCGTCGGCACCAGCTAGCTTCTCTCCGCCCTGTCGATGGTGAAGTACGTAGGTCCTGACGTCTGGAAGTTCAAGCGCCTTGAGCGTGACATATGGGAACCGGCTCACGGGAACCGATCTCGCGGTGAGAATGATACGTATCTGCGGACAGTAATCCAAAATGGACCGAATTACATCATCGAACGTAGTGCCGCTATCAGGCAGTTTGTCGCTGAGAAGATCTGTCGTAACGTTTTCAACGACCAGAACACACTGAGAAAGGGAGACAGCCAAGCTCAGTAACTGCTGCAGAGGCAATCCTAGCTGTCGATGAACTTGGCCACGAAAACTCTCAATGGTCGAAGCATCATCGCACTGGATCGCGAACGCATCCAAGTCTCTGAGTCGGTTTCGCTCAGCAAGAGACAGGATGACGGACGCGACAAAAGAGTCTGTCCCGAGGCCCCAATCCGATAGGACCCATACACATCGTCCCCCTTCCAGATGCTCTTCGCACGTTGCCTGCTCCAATCTGCGGATCCGTCGGTGATGAGGTTCAACCTCGAGCTGCATCCTGGGAACGCGGTCAAGGGCGGCTCGCGCGTTGTGCTCCGATACCTCCTCGAGCAAGGAAACGCCGGCGCTTTGGCTGTCGGAGTCCGTACGACTCAAAACATTAACGTTAGGATCTTCATCTGGGATGCCCTGCTCGACATCGGACCCGGATCTGCGGGGATAGGTCCAAATGACGGCATCATTTTGATTTAGGTCGTAACCTTGGTCCGCGACCAGCCGCAGGTGTCCGGCGTATCCCAAGCGGGCCAGTCTGGGCCAAATCGTTTCTGCGATTTCACTGGGCGTAAGGCTCAGTTGCCCAGCGGAGTACCCGTGAATGCGCTCTTGCTTGTCACCCCAGTACTTCAAACCAAACAGCGAAGGGCCCTGACGCAATCTCCTCAAGCCTGCCCCACCGGTGCTCAGGTTAAGGGCAGCAGCTTCGTGCAGGTGGCCGCAGAAATGGACAAAAAAACGCCTCGGAGGATACACATCCGAGTCGAAGCGGGCTTGGGCTGAAGGATGCAGCCATTCTCGGGGATGATGCGTCACAAGCAGCACCGCATCAAGTCCCGAGGCCCATTTCACATGGTCCCCCCCGCAGGCCGAGACCAATTGACGAACATCTAACTCAAGCCTCTCTTCGTACTGCCCTTCGGTCAGCTGGAGAAATGAGGAGTTCAGCGAGACCAGGCCAACCCGAATTCCATTCTTCTCAATCAGGCAAGAAGAATCACCAGGCAGGATGCCCGCAGAGAAGCCGGACGGCTTTGGAATAGCAAGAGCATCATGCCAACGACCAAAGTTCTCAAATGCGCCGGCAATGAGCTGACGATACGGGTTGCCTGCTGACGACCAGAACTCTTCCCGCACCTGTGAATCCTCATACCAGTGAAGCATAGCACGCAGAGCCGGGTCCTTGGTGAGTGGTCTTACGAGATCATGATTGCCAGGTGTGACGATCAAGCACGGAGTCGAACCCAAAATTTTTAGATGTGCCCAAAGGTCTCGAAGCACTTCAGTTGCTTTGTCGAACTCCTGGTGGGCACCGGTCTGGGCGACATCGCCGGAAAAGACAACAAAGTCCCACGGTCCCGCGTGATCGTGCAGCCTGCGAAGATCTTCAAAAAGGAGCTCCTTGAGGTTCGGCAGGAGCCAATCTTGGCCGTGCATGCCAACGTGCAGATCGGTCAAGTGCAGCCACGAAACTGAACTCATATGACGCACCGGGTACGCGCCCTTGCAGGCGCGAAAGCAGAGATGGGGGTCCGAAGCGTGTTTTTAAGTTTTTATGCGCCTCGATCCACTCCGCTGCAATTCGAGTAGACATTATTATCCCACGGCTTGCCGCATTTTGGGTATTCGCCGCAAATTTCACGGCGCCAACCCTTCACTCGGCAGAGACGCGGCTGGCTCAACTCATTTTTATCTTGTTCGATATCAAAACCTTCTTTTATACCGTAATTATACAATAAGCTCAACGAGATTCGCTACCTGGATTTCATGTCGGTTGGGCCACATCCGGCGGCAGAGCGTAGCGGAAGATCTTGGTGGTTTCAGGATTACGGCCAGGAATGAATTGCAAAAAATGCGAGAAGGTCATGTTCTCATTGGCTCCTATACCCCTGTGCCTCGGCAACCAGACTAGCCTATTGATCGACAGCATGCTTCGAAAAAAGATTAGTTGCGGGACTTAACGGAAACGAACCCCGGATCTATCTTTTAGCTGTTAGAAAAAAGACAACAGTTTCACGATCGTGGCCATGGGCAGGAACAGTCGCTTGGGGATCTTCGGCAGTTCCATAAACTCGTACTTCTTGTAAAAACCCACTGCTTGCGCGTCCTTAGCATCCACAATGACGGCAGCCGACGCAACTTGCCTGGTTCCCATCAGGCATCGGTGCAGCGCGTCCATCAGCAACAGCTCCCCCAGCCCTCTCCCACGGAATGCGCGGCTCACCGCAAGACGACCGATCAAGGTTGCCGGCACTACCGGGTATTTCGGAAGCTTTTTCGCGGCCTCTTGTGGGACGACGCCCAGCTCCACGGAATACTGCGATAAGGTGTAGTAGCCGGCGATCGTCTTGCCATCGGGCGTGAGCACCAACGCCACGGCGACATGCTTCTTGATGTCCTGGCTTGCTTGCTTCTGAAGGTAGTGGTCCGGAGCTTCGATCCCGCAGGAGAAACCTGCGCGGTCGTGCTGCGGTCCGAGAGGCTGGAATCGGAACTCCGGAGCCTGCGCCTGCTCGGGCACTTATCGCCCCAGGCGCTGTTTGTATCGCCGTGCCGCCGCCTTCACCGCGGCGTTGGG
>QHYQ01000501.1 GCA_003224175.1 Acidobacteriota bacterium | reverse complement strand
TGGCGAACGTACGGATTCGGAGGACGTTCGAGGAAACGCCGCGGACCTGCACGTTGGCGTCGGTGCCCGTCGAAATAAGCGGAAACGGCATGACGCCGACGACCTCCTGCGTCACTAAAGGCCCCGAGGCGTCCCGTGCCACGCCTGGCGCGTCTTGAACCACCCTCACGGAATCGAGAGTGACACCGCCCATCATTTCCGTAGGAGAACCGGCGCGCATGATGAGCGCGTTCCCGGGAGAGCCGGAGGCCACCAATGTGGCCTTGAAACCATTCGCCAGGGAGAGCATGGCCACAAATACACCGACTGTGCCGGCGATGCCGAGCACGGCAACAATTGTGGAAGTCCAGCGCGCTTTTATGCTTCGAAGGTTGTAGGAAATGGGAACAGTGCCAAGGAAGGGCGCCAGCAACGCCGCCAGTAGGCCCGCGAGGATCAGCAGCGAAAAGGCCGCCGCGAGAGTGAAAATTAATCCAAAAAGGAGTTTAGCCGCGATTCCCGGCATCTTCAAACCCTTCGCAGAGCGCTGACAATCTGCAGGCGCATCGCGCCCAAGCCAGGCAAGAGGCCGCTGGCCAAACCGACGGCCAGAGCGGTCAGGAAGCCCAGAGCGAAAACCGACGGGGCCAAAACCAGCTGAGGCAACATCCCGTTGAGAGCGTTTGCAAGAACCGGGATGGCCAGAACAGCAAGCAGCAGGCCCAGAAGCCCACCTACGATCGCGATCACCAGAGATTCCGCCAGCACAAAAAAGAGAACCTTGCGATCGGAAAAGCCGATGGCCTTGAAAACGGCCAGCTCCGAGGTCCGTTCGCGCACGGAAATGGCCATGGTGTTACCCGTGACCAGAAGAAGGGTGAAGAACACAACCATGCCGATGCTAAGGATCAACAAGCGGATATTGCCGAATTGCTTGACCCAACTGGCGGCGAAGGCCGATTCTGTCTCGGTCTTGGTCTCGTTGGGAGAATTGGCAAATTCCGCGTCGATACTCTTGGCGACGCGCACGGCATCGTCCGGGGTATCGACGCGGACGATGTACCAGCCTGCCTGGCCTTTAAGCGCGTCCGGGATGTGTTCCTGGAAATAATCCCACTGCATCCAAAATTGCGTCTCATCGTCCTGAGGGCGCTTGCCATGGTAGAAGCCGTCGATATTGAATTCCCAACTGCCAGCACCCCAGATGGTGGATTTCAGCGGTACGCGGTCGCCAATTTTCCAGGCGAACCGCTCCGCCGTGCGAACGCCTACGATTGCGCCCTGGCGGTCCTTCAGGAAGTTCTGCCATTCTTCATCGGAAACGATCAGCTCGGGGAAAACCTGGCGCTGATTTTCAGGATCGATGACGAACTGAGGAAAGAAATTCTTTTCGTCCTGGTAGATGCCGCCGAACCAGTTATCGTGGGTAACCATTTTGACGCCGGGAATGCGCAGCATCTTGTCGCGATAAGAGAGAGGAACCGTGTTGATGATGGAGGTGCGGTTGATGACGAACAAGCGATCGGCGCTCGCAATATCCGCGCCGCGGCTGAAGGCGTCACGCACTACAGCAAGAAAGGAAAAAAGGAACAGGGCCACGGCAAACGAGCCGATGGTAAGAAGCAAGCGGATCTTCTTGCGAAAGAGATTGGCGAAAATCAGCCCGCTAAATTTCACGACGCCCTCCCACCACCACTCCCTGCGGCTCCGCCGATTCAACGAGCACGCCTTTGTCTAAGTGAAGGGTCGTCCCCGCGCGGCGCGCGACCACAGGGTCATGGGTAACCATCAGCACCGTTTTGCCATACTGTTTCACCAACTGTTCAATGAGAGCCATAATTTCGTCGGCACTCTGACGATCCAGGTCGCCGGTGGGCTCGTCGCATAACAGAAAGGTGGGATCGGCCACAATCGCGCGCGCAATGGCCACGCGTTGCTCCTGGCCACCCGACAACTGCCGAGGGTAGTGGCTCATCCGATCGGTCAGACCGACGACACCCAGTGCCGTCTCCACGTGCTTCCGGCGCTGCGCTTTCGAGAGCCTGGTCAGCAATAGTGGAAGTTCTACGTTCTGAAACGCAGTGAGCACCGGAATCAGGTTGTACATCTGAAAGACGAAGCCGACGTGGCGCGCGCGCCATTCGGTCAGCTTGTGACCTGACATGTGCGTGATCTCATCGCCAGCAACGATGATGTTGCCGCGCGTGGGCACGTCCAACCCGCCGATCAAGTTCAACAAGGTGGTCTTTCCGGAACCGCTGGGCCCCATGAACGCTACGAAGTCACCCTTGTCCACATCCAGGTTCAACCCTTGCAAGACACGAGTCTCTCCCCCGCCGCGCTGGTACGTCTTATCCAGGCCGCGCACTCTAATGAGGCTGTTGGAGTCTCCGCTACCATCCACACGGACCACTGTTCCTCCCTATTTTCGGACCTCGACGCTTTGCCCGTCTCGGATGTCCGGCGGGCCCTTGACGATCACGCTGTCACCCGGTGCCAGGCCCGCAATGATTTCCGCATCTGCGCCCCTGGCGTTTCCCACGGTGACGGCGCGGCGCTCAGCGTGATTGTCCTTCACCAGGAACACGATCTTCTTGCCGCCATCTTCACGCACGGCGCTCTCTGGGACCAAGACTCCAACCGCGGAGTCACCAGGGCTGTTCGTCTTATGCCTCTCCTCGCTGAGAAATGTTACCTTGACGCCCATGTCAGGAAGAATTCGCGGGTCCAATTTGACGAAGGAAATCCGCACCTTAACCGTGGCTTTCTGGCGATCGGCCGAAGGAATCACCGTACGCACCTGGCTGGGTATTTGCCAATCGGGATACGCATCTAACACCGCGGTCACGGCCTGCCCCGGAACGACACGCGCGATATATGCCTCGTTGACGTCCACTTCAATCTCATTCGAGTTCATGTCCACG
>QHYQ01000011.1 GCA_003224175.1 Acidobacteriota bacterium | reverse complement strand
CGCATCTTCAATGTGTCCATTAACCGCACGCAGGTACTCACCAACTTCGATATCTACGCAGCAGCGGGCGGGATGAACATCCCGGTGGTGAAAACGTTCAATGTCACGGTGACGAATGGAACCCTGAGTGTCAACTTCCTTCCCGGCTCGACACAGAGTCCCAAGGTGAACGGCATCGAAGTATTGCCAGCCAGTGCCCTCTCGCCGCCAATGATCACGATCCAGCCGGGGAACCAGACGGTGGTGGCAGGGCAGTCGTCGACGTTCGCGGTAACCGCAGGTGGTACCGCGCCCATGAGCTATCAGTGGCAGAAGAACGGGGCCAGTATTGCAGGCGCCACTTCGGCCAGCTACACAACTCCGGCGACGACGACCACAGATAACGGATCGACGTTCCGAGTGGTGGTAAGCAACGCGGCGGGGACGATCACAAGCACGACGGCTACATTGACGGTTGCCGCGCTTGCCGGGCCCGGCATTCAGGTTAGTTCCAACTCGATCAACTTTGGAAATGACCCGGTCGGCACCAATACGTCCCAGACCCTGGTCGTTACAAATACGGGGACGGCCGCTTTGAGCGTCACTCAAGTGACAGCGTCAGGCTCCACGGCATTCACGGTCGGTGGGCTATCACTGCCCATGAGCGTGAGCCCAGGCCAGAAGGCCACAATCACGGCGAATTTTCTGCCGGCGTCGATTGGGGCCGCTTCTGGCAGCCTTTCTATTGCGAGCAGCGCATCGGCCACCCCAACTTCGATAGCTCTCAGCGGCTCGGGGCTCGCCGCCACTTACACGCTGAACGTTAGCCCGACAAGCCTGAACTTCGGCAACGTCACGACTGGCACGTCTTCCACTTCGCAGAACGTCGCGGTGACCAACACGGGCAATTCCAAAGTCGGGATTTCACAAATCTCAGTGAGTGGGACAGGATACTCAGCCACGGGCGGAAGCGCTCCGGTCACACTCTCTCCATCGCAGACCCTCACTCTTACAACACAATTCCATCCGACTGCGGCGGGGAGTGCAAACGGCACCATTTCGATCGCAAGCAACGCGACTGGGTCGCCTGCAGCGGTTTCTTTATCGGGAACTGGAGTGGCGGCGGTGCAGCATTCTGTGGCTTTGACTTGGGGCTCCAGTCCCTCCACGGTTTCTGGATACAACCTCTACCGCAGCACGGTGAACGGGAGTTCGTATATAAAGATCAATTCATCGCTTCTAACTGGACTCACGTACAATGATGCGAATGTGCAAAGTGGAACCACCTACTATTACGTGACAACTGCTGTGGACGCTGCCGGGAATGAGAGCTCCTACTCGAATCAGGTGAGCGCGGCAATCCCGTGACCTGAGGCAGGTGTTGGAGAGAAGCAGAGCAGACACAACTACCGGGGCCGCCTCAGTTTCGCGGGCGGACCCGGCAATGTATGCGCGAGACGCGCGTTGCGGTGGACGTGAAATGACCTATTGAAAAAAGAAGGCAGGCCTACTTAGAGTGAGCGAGTTGGTTGTCAAAACGGAGTTTGCTCACAAGTGACTGTAAGAGCATGGTTTGTGAGCCCCGTCCGATATTTCCGATTCGGAGTTTTGACCCTTAGTCCTTGAGTCCAGTGGTACCACCTGTACTTTATTTGCACTTCAAAGCAGTATTTCGAGCTATCACGGTGCTTGTAAACTGTCTTGGGGTTAGGGGAGTAGAGTAACGTATGGATGTCAACTCAAGACGCAAGACAACCAGCTCGAAACTCGCCAGAATTTCTCATTTTTTCAACTTCGGCAAGACGCTTGCGCTCGTGTTGTTCGGGATGCTTCTGGCCGTTGTTTTAGTCAGTGGATGCAGCGGTACCGTGGGCAGTACCCAAGCTACAAATCCGCCACAACTGACATACAAGATCTCAGGCACGATCACTCCCGCGGCAGGCGGAAGCGGAGCGACTGTTACATTAAGCGGAGCATCGACTGGTACACAAACGGCGGACAGCTCAGGGAATTACGCTTTCGCGGGGTTGGCGCCAGGAAATTACGCCATAACTCCGAGCGAGGCGGGGTTCACCTTCAGCCCGACCAGCCAGAGCGTAACCCTAAGCAATGCCGATGTTACGGGGGTAAACTTCACTGGCGCAGCGCAGCAGGCGCACACCGCGACCCTCAGTTGGGTGGCTAGCACATCAGTAGTGACAGGCTACTACGTTTACCGGGGCACGGTGGACGGTGGGCCTTATATCTTGCTTGATTCTTCGCCAGTCACCGGCCTAATCTACACAGACACTACGGTTCAAACCGGTCAAACTTATTATTACGTAACAACGTCAGTGGACAGCAGCGGAAACCAGAGTAGTTTTTCGAACCAAGTACAAGCGATAATCCCTTAATCGGATCGACCCTATGGTGAAGGCACGATGGCGCGGACCTGATTCGAGAACGCGCTCTCCTGGCCTTTGGCATCGACTGCGGTCACCTGGTAAAGGTACGTGCGTCCGGCTTGCAGGGGAGAATCTCTGTATGTGGTTTCCCGGATGGGAGAGGAATTCAGCTTTTTGTATGGCCCGCCCGGATTCTCTGCCCGGTAAACGTAGTAGCCCGCAACCACGGAAGTGCTGGCCTTCCATGTCAGAACGACGTAGTGCCCGCCCGAAGGTGTTTCTTGGCTCTGGAGGAGCCCGCCGCTTGAACCGATGTCGCAACGGTGCGAAGTCCACAAGGCGCCGATGATCAAGAGAGCTGCAGTGCAAAGTATCGCGATCGGAACGATGTGGCTTGAGCGAGGAAACCGAATCACAGATTCGACTCTGGGGCAGGGCGTGTCGAAAACAACGCTGATGGGAGAACAATACACAATTGGGTTAGGCATGCCAATACGGGTTCTCTCAAGGAAAGTCAGGATACCAGTTTCGCCGGATATACGTCTATCCCTGCAGCCAACGTTCGTCACAGTCGGCGGCCGCGTCTCTTTTTTTAACAATTTGGTGCCCTTCAGGCCGCTGCTCCATAATGGAGAGCTTGGATGTCCCTGTGAGGCCTGTACTTTCGTAAGAGAAAGCCCGACGCGAATTCGCCCGACAGTCCCACAAAAACTTCATGGTTCCGCCGACTGTCTACAATTCTTTGATAGTTTAGGCTCCGTCGTGTGGGCGGGAATTTTAAGCACGTCGAATCCGGCCCGCAATGCCGCAACTGCTCTACCCGCCCGATTGGTTGCAGTAGGGAATTACTTGAGGCTTCTGGCCGAAGAATGGAAAAGGCTTCACCATTCCCGTCAATCCAGAATTTAGATGACCAGACATCGTTGAGAGTGAGTATTCGAACGAAGTCTCTGCCGCCGCACCTATTCCGATTCCGAAATAGTACACGACCGGCGGTTGTTAGCCTTCTCGCCACATAGGCCTGAGGGCCGTTGAAAAAAAACCGGGTAAAGGAACAAAATGTATATTCGAAACATGAAGGGCCTTCTGACTTGCTTAATCTTGCTTTGGGTGACGCCGAGCGCCGTTCGCGCGCAGCAATGGTCCGGAATTATTGATCCCAGCCGCGCAATTGACTGGTCAAACGCAGGAATTCCTGGCGGTATACCGAATCGCACGACGATATGCGCCACACTGAATCCGGGAGCAAGCGCGGATCAAATTAACAGCGCCATCGCAGCTTGCCCGGGCGGCCAGGTAGTTTATCTGAGCGCGGGTACGTATAACCTCACCAGCGGAATTGTTTTTAATGCCAAGAGTAACGTAACCCTTCGCGGAGCAGGAGCAAATCTCACTTTTTTGGTTTTTACCGGAGGCACGGGTTGTCACGGTCAGTGGACAGATGTGTGCATAGATAGCTCCGATTCAAACTGGGGAGGGGGGCCTAGCAATAGTGCAAATTGGACGGGTGGCTATGCCAGAGGTGCAACCCAAATCACCCTAAGCAGTACGACAAACCTTGCAATCGGCAACTTCTTGATTCTCGACCAGAACAACGACCTTAGTGATCCTGGAACGATTTTTGTCTGTTCCTATGGCCCGACGGGGGGCACTGGCCAGTCACCATATTGCGCTGATGAGGGGCCTGCGGGCGGAGGCCGAACAAACCGCGATCAGGCCCAGCTAGTCAAAGTTACGGGCATTAACGGAAATACGGTTACGATCTCTCCGGGTCTCTATATGCCAAACTGGTCGAGTTCAAGGAGCCCGCAAGCCTGGTGGCCCACCGCTCCGGTCAAAAACTCCGGAATCGAGAACGTCTCGCTCGATCACACTCTCAGTTCTATTGACAGTTCTGGTGCGGGCATTGTTATTTTCAACGGCCTGAACTGCTGGATTAAGGGAGTTCGCTCGCTTAACTCCCCGCGCAGTCATGTCCGCCTGTATATATCCCCGCAGAGCGTAGTGCGAGATAGCTATTTTTACGGAACGCGGAATGCGGCATCTCAGAGCTACGGCGTCGAAGACTATCCAAGCTCGAATTCACTGATCGAGAACAACATCTTCGAACACGTCACTTCTCCTCAGATGATGAATGGAGCCGCTTCCGGAGATGTCATCGCTTATAACTATTCAGCCAATGACTACTATACGGCGTCGCTGAATTGGATGATACAGAGCGCCTGGATGCACGCCGGAGGCGCTGACAATGTACTGTTTGAGGGCAATGTTGGAGCTGGGCTACAAAGCGACGTCATTCATGGAACTCACAATTTCATAACCGCATTCAGAAACTATTGGAGCGGATGGGAACTTGGCAAAACCAGTAACACAAATCCAATATTCCTGCGTGCCTACAGCCGTTACTACAACATCGTCGGAAACGTCCTCGGCACTTCCGGCTACCATACGACCTACGAGGTGGATCAAACTACCAACGACCAAGCGATTTACACATTCGGTGCAGGCACCACCAACGTCCCCAACGACGCAAGCGTTCAGGCAAACGTGATGCGTTGGGGCAACTACGACTCTGCGAGTGCCACAGTCCGGTTTGTGAATGCCGAGGTTCCGAGCGGAATTAGCCAGTTTGCAAATTCTGTGCCCAGCACTCAGAATTTGCCAGCCTCGTTTTACCTGTCGTCAAAACCATCTTGGTGGCCATCTTCGATTCCATGGCCTGCCATAGGACCCGATGTCACCGGCGGAAATATCTCAGGTCTTGGTGGACACGCAAACGTCATCCCTGCACAAGCCTGCTACAACAATAGTTCCAGGGACGCCAACGGCTACTTGCTGTTCCTCGCAAGCAATTGCTATGCAGGCGGCAGCACGACCGTCGTTGCCCCCCCCACGAACCTGCAAGTCGTTGTCCATTGATCCACCCGAGCTCCGTGACGCTTCACGCGCTCGTACTACGACGTACGTTGCTGTCTAACATAGGGAAGACAGGATCAGCGAGGCGAACTCTCCACCACTCCAGCATATCCCGCAAGGTAGTGGAGAGTTTAATTTCAGGCGTCCACTCACAACAGCTCCGGAACTTGGAGATATCCCCTGCGATAATTGGCTCATCGCAGGATCGTACCAGGGTGGGATCCTGTTCCACTTGGAAGCTAGTAGATAATTGCGCACGGATCGTTTCGATTATTTCATGGACGGAGTAGGTCTGATCAGTTCCGATGTTGTAAACCTCACCGGCCTTACAGCGTTCTGCTGATAACCAGAAGGCGCGCACAAAATCGCGCACATCGACAATCGCTCGACGGCTAGTGAGGTTACCGACCATCATTGAGGGACGTCGAGCGCCCATTTCAATCTGGACAGCCCGCTTCGTAAGATCGGAGCACACATCGCCAATCTTTCCCGGCCCGGTCGTGTTGAAAATCCGGACTCTAATCGATTGAGTTCCATAATTGGTAAAATACTGCGCCGCGAGCAAGTCCTGAGCAACTTTACTGACGCCATAGGGATGCAATGGAGAGAGTGAATGACTCTCGCGCACCGGCATGTCCTGGATTGCAACCGGTCCATATTCAGCACTCGAACAAGCGACGATCACCAGGGCCCTCGTCGCGGACGCACGCAAGCACTCAAACAGGTTTATTGTCCCTCCGACGTTTATGTCCATAGTCTCTCGTGGTTCGAGCAGCGATACTGTTGGATAACTCTGGGCGGCGAGATGGAAAACGCGATCTGGTCGGAACGCGGATACAAGCTCCGACAGATGTGTCGCGTCTCGAACATCGCAACGTTCAAGGTGCGTGCCTGTCCAGCCAGCTTCCGGCTCTCTGTGATCGATTCCGAGCACAGAACACCCAGCTTCGACGCAGTGCTTAGCAAGAAACTGGCCGATGAAGCCCGCAGCCCCCGTAATCAAGACTCTCATAACGCAGTCCTCCTCCTCCGTGCGTGCGAGCGACACGACTCAACGACATGAAGCGATCTGGGCATCCATTGTCTCGCTCGCTTGGCAGCCGTCGTACGCGGCTTCTGGTTCGTACACGACAACGTGACTACCTCTAGCAGAAAAGGTAAATGGGACGGACAATAAGTTCTGCAACCGCCGCCTTAGCGCTTCTCGTCGTTCGGGCGGGACAAAAAAGAGCATGAATCCTCCTCCTCCCGCTCCTAGTAACTTTCCTCCAATTGCCCCCGCGCTCAATCCAGCCTCATAGATTTCGTCGATCTGCGGGCTGGTGATCTTGCTGCTCAAGCTTCTTTTGAGCTTCCAACTCTCATGCAGCAAACGCCCGAACTCGCTGACCTGTCGATTCGTGTTCGAGATAATATCCTTGGCCTCGTTAACCATCTGCAGCATTGCGCCAAGTTCCCCTTTTCGTTTGGGGGTTTCCCTAAGCTGCTCTTTTGCAATCTCAGAGGCAGTACGGGTAAATCCAGTGAAGAAAAGGACCAAGTGATTCTCGAGTTCGGCAAGCCTACTCTGAGGGGCAACTACGGGCTTTACATCGATGCTTCCATCCACGCAAAAGTGGACGTGGTTGAATCCCCCATAGGCGGCGATAACCTGATCTTGCGCGCCGACCGCTTCCCGAAGTAGTTCCTGCTCGACGTAGATGGCGTCTTGGGCCAGCGCATGTTTGTCACGCATTCTGTCTTTGAGCGCATAGAGTCCCAACAGTAGGCCCACGGTGAAGGCAGAACTGGTTCCCAAACCAGTGCGCGCGGGCAAATCAGCCACATGATGAATCTCCACACCTTCCCTGATTTTCAGAAATTGCAAGCAGCCCCGCACCGAGGGATGCTCAATAAAGTCATTACTACAGACATTTTCGACTTTGGAGTATGAAATCCTGCTCCGGTATTCAAAGAAGGGAGGCAGTCGACGGCAGGTAATGTAACAATACTTATCAATAGCCGTCGTCAATACTGCTCCCCCGTGCTCACGATACCAAACCGGATAATCAGTGCCACCGCCGAAGAAAGAGACTCGAAGAGGTGTGCGTGTAATGATCATGGGTTCACTCCAGTCTGAGAATTAGTATGTCCGTATCGCTCAGCTGAGCTCCCGCTGATTGTCTCAATGCTCATTAGGAGCTGTGCTGTTTCGTAAATGATTGCTGGGCAGCATTTGATTGGGAGCACCTCGGCTAGTACGGGTCGCTCTTTTAAATTAGACAGTAAATACTGGCCCGCTTGCAACAGAAGTTGGTTCGAGCGCCTTTCTAACGTGCTCCCTCGCCATGTGTCGATCGTGAACTCCAGCAGGTTGCACGGTCCGCACTTGTTGCCTTACGTGCCGCGACGTTAGGCTTCTCGCGGGACATTCCGGAAACAATGCTTTGAACAGCGTGCAGTACATCTTCTGCGATAAGGTCCGGTCTTGGCATATTTACGTACCCTTGTTGCTCTCGTTCGGAACGACCGTAACCGGTCAGTACCAGCACACTTTGGAGACCTAGCATTTGTGCCATAGCAATCTCGCGATGGCGATCTGTTACAAAAGTAGATTGTGTGAGATCGATTTCGTGATCCCGGGCAGCCGCGAAAAGCATTCCCGGGTTCGGCTTCCTGCAGTTACACACCCGCCGATATTGTGGAGTGCCATATTCCGGGTGATGTGGGCAGTAATAAATATCGTCAAGCCGCGCTCCCCCGAAATCGAGGACCTCCTCCAATCTGTCATGTATACCCTTCAGAGATGCTTCACTTAATAGTCCGCGAGCGATGCCGGACTGGTTGGTTACGACAATTGCGAGTACTCCCGTCTCATTGACGCGCCGCACCGCTTCCGCGGCGAATGGGTATACGCGTAAATCGGAGGCCTTAGCAATGTGGCCAACTTCCTCATTCAAGACTCCGTCACGATCGAAGAAAATAGCGATACGCGGCATAAGGGATATATAGCTGAAATTCTGATTGATTTATAACCGCTTGAAGATCACCAACGAGTAATACCGTCCCCAAGCGAAAGATCCCGGAGAAATGGACAGTTAGCTGCTAGCAACCGAGAAGCTTGGTTCCGAAACAATGGCCTGCTCAATAGCACAGCAAAGCGAGTGGCCGACTAGGATGTGGCACTCCTGAATGCGGGGGGTATCTGAGGACGGAACAGCGATCAACACGTCGACAAGAGTGCGCATGCGACCGCCGGAAGCCCCGGTGAAACCGATTGTAGGTATACGCCGCTTCCGAGCGACCAGAAGAGCTTCGATCACATTGGGCGAATTGCCTGAAGTGCTGATGGCCACGACAACGTCGTTCGGAGCGGCCAGTGCCTCGAGCTGTCGAGCAAAAACGTGATCGTAGCCGTAATCATTCCCGATCGCCGTTACCGCCGAGGAGTTTGTATTAAGGGCTAGCGCTGGGAGTGGGCGACGTTCTTGCAGGAAACGCCCTAGAAATTCAGCCGCAAGGTGCTGAGCATCTGCGGCACTGCCGCCGTTTCCCAGAAAGATTGCCTTGCCACCGTGACGATATGCCGTTATGAGCAGTTCCGCGGCCCTAATCATCTGCGGTAATGTTTCGGTGAGCAGCCGCGAGTGGACTTTCAGACTTTCTCCCAGGTTCTCCCTAAGAATTGAAGCGCAATCAAACATTTTTTGGTACCTCACAGTCACATTTGATTCTTGCTTGCCTTTCAAAAAAAGCATTTGCCGTCGCAAGGCGTTCCGGGGTCCCAATGTCCAATAGGGGGCCATTATGGATGAACGCGTGTATGCCCATCGGGATCCATTGGGGGATCAATTCTCGTTCTAGCGAAATCGAACGCCCAAGCGTTGCGGTTTCTAGCAACGGGCGCGAAATCAAATAAACACCTGCGTTATAGAAGCAGTTATCCGTTGGGTCTGTCTTCTCGGCAAACCCCGTGATGCGGTAACCGGAATCGATGACAACTCTGCCAGCGTCGTTACGCCCGTCCGTCGGCACGATAACCATAAGAAGCTTTGTCAAGAGTTGTCGATACCGGTCGTAAAGAGCAGCAAGGTCGACCGACACATAGCTATCACCGTTCATCACCAGCACTGCATCGCTTCTGAGGAGCGACAGTGCGTTGAGCAGCGCCCCACCCGTTCCAAGGGGGGTCTCCTCTTCGCAGAAGCAGGTCTCAAGAATCGACCGATGGGAGGCGAAATAGCGGCGAAGTGCCTCCCGTCCGTAGCCAGAGCACAGGACCACGCGACGCCATCCCGCAGTCTCAACTTGATTGAGCAAGATCTCAAGAAACGGCTGGCCCGCTATGCGCGCCATCGATTTTGGGCAATCCCCGAGCACCGAGCGGATGCGCGTACCTTGGCCGCCGCAAAGGATCACTGCGTCAGGCATGTCATGCACGGTGGAATTCCTTATTGCGCAAAAGCAGGAGAACAGCTGTTTTCTCGCTCAAACACTTCGATTCCGGAATCACTGAGTTAGTATGTCGTTACTTAAATTGGCAGTGAAACTATACCTGACATCTGTCCTCCGCGTAAAGTAAAGCCTTGTCCCAAACACGGGCCAAAGACCATCGGACAGACGGCAGAAAAAATCGCGCATGCATGGCCAAGCGCCAGCCCAAAAGCGCTTTGATCCAAGAGTACTTCCAGCCCAGGCTCGGAGCCTGCAGTTGCCCCCCCAGCGCCTTGGCCATCTCTTCCGCCTGCTGAACAATGTCCAGCCTTTCCGGGTAGAAGAAAATCAGCCAGTTTTGCAGGTACCTTACACAGGCTGCTCTAACTCTTTCGCTGTCTTCCAACGAGCGAAGATATGCCACATGCATACGCATCGAAAGCCACTGAGCTTCCCTTTTCCGATTTGAACGTCCTATATAACTGAGGCTATTGGACCCGGACGCACGATAATAGACTCTGGCCTCCGGAACGAATCGGATGCTGTTGCAGGCCAGTAGGATGCGGCAGAAGTACTCGCCATCATCGTCTCCTAGCAGCGCGGTGTTCCAGGGACCAGCGGCTTCGCTCAACTCGCGGCTGACAAGCCATGTGGCGGTCTGCATGTGGAGATTCTGTCCCAACTTTCGCACCAGCCAATCAGCGGGACTCAAATCACACCACAATGCAGTCGGAACAAACTTCGCTCTGCGGTCTCGATATAGAAATTGTCCCCAAGCTGAGGAAGCAAGCGTCCATTTGCTGAGGCACTGGCCTAAGATTTCCATCTGCCTAGAAATCTTGTCCGGAGCCAAAAGATCATCGGCATCCAGCCACTGAATGTACTGCCCTTGGCAGAGAGAGAAAGCCTTGTTTCTGGCAGCGGCCGCACCCTGATTTTCTTGGGTAATAACGCAGACGTTTCCACAGGAGAATCTCCGCGCAATCGCTAGAGTCTCGTCGCTGGAACCGTCATCAACGACGATGATCTCTTTTCGCGGCCACGTCTGTGCCACTGCAGATCGAAGTGTGTCACTGATCCATTCCTGCGCGTTGAACGCAGGGATGAGAATTGATACAAGAGGTTCCATAACGGATCCTGCCCAGCAGTTTAGCGTATGCGTTTCGAGTCACTTCACCCACAACATCCCACGAATGCCGTCCGACGGCATAATTCCTAATCTCCTGCCGCCGAGTGTTCAGGTTCTTGAAAAGATCACTCTCGAAATACACTTCGATGGTTTTGGCTAAGTTGTGTGGATCGCGTGGCTTACACAAAAAGCCCGTTCTGCCCTCAACTATGTCATCCCTCAAGCACCCGACGTCGGTTGCGATAACGGGCAAGCCGAAACTGTATCCCAAAAAAAGCACGCCACTCTGGGAAACCTGTGTATAGGGAAGCACCAAGACGTCTGCGGCTTTAAAATACAATTCCGTCTCCTCGTCAGGAACGTATTCGATCCTCCGGACGATCCGTCCTTGATCAACGTCGCGGCTGATAGCCAGATCAATCCCTTCCAAGTACTTTTCTGACCCTCCCCTTGGCTTACCAGCGATAATCAGCCGATATTCTTCACGCTCAGCCACGAGCCGTTGAAATGCAGCCACCAGGAATTCCAGTCCTTTATAAGGCCCGATGTTGCCAAAGAACAAGATGGTCTTCTCGCCCGGCTTGATATTGAGCCTGCGCTTCGCCTGTTCAGAAGTGAGAGCCGAGTCTGGAACAGAATTGTTAATCCCAAAGGGGATGACCGTAACCACTCCTCCGCGGACACCGAAGTCCTCGATGAGTTCGGCCTTCATCTTTTCTGTGTGCACGAAGATGTGATCGGTAAGCCCATACTGGATCCTTAAGGTCAAACGATTGAGGAATGAGTCGGTTGAATCTCTCTTGCCAGCATTGATGTTGTGCGCCGTGAATGCGATTTTCTTGCCGCAGAGCTTGTAATAAAGCATCAGCACGGTTCGATCGAAAAACCGCAACTTGTTGTTCCACAAGATATGGAAGATCTTGGGCTTGGCCGTCGAAGTATATCGAATGAGTTGCACATAGTAGGTCAACACCCTTGATGCTTTCTCGGCGAGAGTAGCATCCTGTCGTCGACTCCCCTGCAGATTGAGAAAGCGAAGCTTGGGAGTGAAATGCATTTCGGGGCTGTCGATCTCATCGCTGCCGATTACATCGAGGCTTACCCCCCGTGTGATCAGCGCCATAGCTAAACCGAATGCATAAGGCCTGTCGAAGCCACCTGTGAGCAGTGCGGCTTCGATCTCATCGGGCAGACCATTTTCGGCCTGGCCATGGGAATGACGACACCGAGATACAGAATTCCAAACGCCAAAGAGGTCATAACGATACGACCGAGTGCCTCAAGCGAACCCGACCCCACTAGAAAGTTGGGGGATGCTCGCAAAACTGCCAAGGTTAGGCAACCAGCAATTGCCGACGCAGCAAGGTGCTTCCATACGGCGGCGACCACAGGAGAGATGCCGAGTTGTATGGGCTTCCCGGCGTACCAGAGTCCTGGAAGAGTTAGAATCCAGAAGGAAGCTGTCCAGGCGAGAGCGATGCCCTCCGGTCCCCAAGGCAGTGCTAGCAAAAACAGTATCGCTGTGACCGCGAACTCTACAACTGTCCAGCGAAACCAGCGGTCTGCCCTTCCGATAGAGAGGTGAATCCAGCCTAGCGTTAAATAGATTAGCATGACGCCGATCCCTGGTCCGAAGAGCGTGAAGATACGACCCGACGTTTCCCACCCCGGACCCAGCAGCAAACGAATCAAGTCCTTGGCAACGAGGGTGAGGCAACCACCGATCCCCATCCCTACAAGCGCCGAAACGGAGAGGGTTCCAACGAAATATCGCTTGAACTGCAACGGGTCTCGATTGGACCGGCTCAGCGTGGAGATTACAACAGCCGAGATGGGAGATAAGAGCTGGTTTGAAGGTAAGACGAAGAGATCGTATGCCTTCTTGTAAAACCCGAGAGACTGCGCGTTGAAACGCCATCCGACCAAAAGATTATCTAGGTTTCTTGAGGAGTAATTGATCATGAATCGACCGTAAACGGTTATGGCGAACCTTACCATCGCAGCAGTCCCAACTACTCGCCGAGGCAGATTTGGAATCCACCTACATTGGAGCCAAGCCCCAATTGTTGCGGTGAGTGGCAGGGCGATAGCTCCTGCGACTAGTGCCCAGTACCCCCCACCTGCCCATGCAAACATAATGGACGCGACGACGGAGACGGCGCGAGCCAGCATGTCATTGGCAGAGACCGCAGAGAAGCGCATAGCTCTTTTTAGAAGGGCTAGATGTATAACTGAAACGCTACTCAAAAGTATGGTTGATGATAAGGCTATGGTTACGTTCAGCAAACGCGAATCGCCATAAAACCGTGCCAACAAGGAGCCAGAGGCGGCGAACCCTGCGGTAAGAGCAATGCCGATCCACAAATTGATCCAGAACAAATTACTGATCAGGCCGGAATCAATCTGAGTTTGCTGGAGGATGGCTTCGGTGAATCCATTTAGGCCGAAGCTTGTGAGTAACAGACTAAATGTGGTAACCATGGCTACCAGCCCAAAGTCTGCTGGCGTCACCAGCCGGGCTAAGACGATGATGGCAATCATCTGGATTACAAAGGCAAAGGCTTGAGAAAGCAAAGAAACCCCCGCGCCTCGTACCGCTAGGTGCCGCAACCCGCTGCCCTGCGGCTCCAGTCCAAACGTGCCGCTTGCATCAAAAGGATTCATTCGCCCTCCCGGCGCGAGTCGTCACAAATTGGGAAGCATGTGGTTCAAGTACTGCAATGTGATGGACTTCATCAGCTTCGAGAGTGAGCCGATTTTCGACAACACGAGCCTCGGGAATAGCGGTTATCGACAAGAGGCAGGTGATCCACACAGGGTTCATCATCCTGAAGCCTGCTTCGGTTAGGCTGTAGGCCACGACCGTGACGAAGTATGCCAGGAGAAGATTGCCTGCGTTCTCGTTCTGTTGGAACGCCTTAACAGCGTTTCGGTAGCCTGTCACCAACATCAATGTGAGGAGGGCAATTCCCACCCATCCTAAGTTCAGGAATATCTCGATGTAGCCGTTGTGAGCTTCGTTTGGGTGCCACCAAAAGATGCTCCACAGCTGTTGGAGCCGTTGCCCTAACCAAAAACTCTCGAAACCAGTTCCTAACAGACCGTTCGGAGACATGCCGAGGACGCGATTCCAAACCTCTGTCCGGCCGGTCAGAGTCGGGTCCCTTCCCAGAGTTTGCACTAAGCCTGAACCTGCGTCGCTGAACAAGACGCACGAGGAAGCAGCTAACATAAATGCAACGAGGAGATGAATGAGAGCGGGCTTGCGGGCCACTATGGGAAGTTTCAGCGCTGTCATCAAACCCACTGCCAAGAGGAGGCAAGAAAGAGAGGTCAGCGAATGAGCTTCCCATGTGAGCCAAAGCGCCGTAAAGGCAGTGGTGCCGTGGGCAATCAGCGGACCCGTTTTGCGGGTCTCCTTTTCGGCCATGATTTCATTTAGAAAGCGCCACGCCGATGCCAGTCCGAAAATCAAGCAGATCTTCCCGAGCATATTTTTGTCTGCGGCAACTCCTATGAAATACTGGACTCCTTCCCAACGACCGTAGGCTCGCCCCAACTCAGGGTAATACTTGATGAACAAGACGGACACAGGAACCAGAACAAAGCTTAGGCGCGCCAATGACCGCTTGAGCGCTGTCAACCTGTCTGATTCCGTCAAGATAATCAGGACCATTACGAGATCACCCGAGGCCTTGATCCACCGCTTGAATGCCACTTCAGGGTAGTCAGACCAAAGGCTGCTCACGGCGCAATACAGGAAGAACACGAGGATCGCTCGGTTTGCTCGTAGCAGGGACAGGACTTGTCGCCCTCGGACAACAAGCACTACAAAGCCTAGAGCCATCAGGACGCTCAGGATGAGTCGGTCGAGAGGACTCCCATCAAGGTATACATCGGGTGTGCCGTTCAAAGACCCCGGCTGCAACCACTGGGACACCATTCGTGAACTGGCGATCCCTACCCAGAGGATAGGAACCCACAGGGCAATGGAGCATGTTCTGGACTTACGGTCGCGATCAAGAATGAAAAGCCCCAGAATTCCGACGGCGTAGACTATGGTGGCAACCGTTCGGCCCATTCATGCCCTCTTTATTGGAGTTGGCACCAGATAGTGCATAGTCATCAGGCGTCGAAGAAGAGGCGTTGAAGTAGTTCCAAACTCAGCAGCTTATGGATCTCATTGGTGTAGTTGTGGTTGCCTTTAAGATGTCCGCGGACCACGGCTTCGAGTCCTTTCCGCTGGATATACGGTCGGGAAAGGGTCCGCGGATCGAGCAGTATTTCTCGAACGTAGTCAGACAGGGCGTCCCGATACCAGATCCTGAAATGGCACAATTTGTGCCTACCGAGGAACAAGCGTTCCAGATGCAACGATGACAAGAGATGATCAACCCTCGCGAGCCACTGTGGCATACCGTAGTCGTAGGCGTATTCCGCCTTAAACGTGAATTCGAGAAGTCCACGCGAAATGGCCCTGGCGAGGCGCCCTGAGCTACCGCCGAGGCCGCGGTCGGTCCGGATCTGTCCGAGAGCCGGATTACCGTCGCGGATTAGACGGAAGCGGATATCATCGTTACTCGCTTCATTATCGTTTGGCGCGCGGAACACCGTTCGAACGAAATCGTTGTCAAGGTATGGCGATCGCACTGTTAGTTGACTTTGCTCCAAAGCAAGTATTCCGTGGTGATACAGGGGGGATTGTCGGAAAGCGATAAAAGTGACAGGGTGCTCATCGCGCAGTGACCTGTAAACGTCCTTGGCTCGGTGAACGTAAGAAAGAAACTCTGGACGATACACCCGCTTTAAGGGTTCCTGGGGCTTGAACATCACAGTGCGGCGGACCACTTCACTGCCATAAGTTCCGACTATTTTCGTCGGGGCGACTTTCCGGGCTCTCTCACTGAAGTAGAGGTCGGAAGAACGATACAGATCAACACCTCCTTCGGTCAGGTAAATACTGCGCTCGGCGTAATGTGGGAAGCGTGCCAGGAACTCCGGTCCGGCAGTCATCACTTGGTGGGACTGTTCGCACATCTTTGCGACCCGTCTTGCCACTTGAACATCTTGAGACTCGCGGAGCATCCCGCCAAAGGTGTAGCTCGGGAGCGATTGAGGAGCAGGCTTGCGCCAAGCCATGATAACGCGGGTGTCTAACCCGCCTGTGAGCGCGATGCCGATGGGCTCCTCACCATTGAAGTACCGAGGGAGGTTTCGAGAGAAGACACTACGGAGTTCTGCATAGTAAGAACTTGGATCAAGAGGAGGTTGTTCTTCCCACTCTTTGGGTTTGAAATACGTGCCTTTCCGCTCGATGATGCCGTTGCGGAAAACCCAGGCCGACCCGCCCGGAAGAACCCCAATACCTTTGAATATGGTCCGGTCCTCCAGGACACAGCTGCAGGCTACGAACTCGCCAAGACCCCGATGGTCCGGTGTCCGCAGCTCAGGGCGCACAGCCAGAATAGCCTTGGCTTCCGCGGCGAAGTAGAACGCGTCGTTCGATTCGTGATAACAGACCCGATGCATTCCAAAGCGATCATTGAATAGAGTCGTCGTTCCAAGCCTACGGTCGGTCAGGAGACCGTGAAACATTCCGTTCAGAATTAGCGGAAAGCTCTTATCTTCCTCGTAAAGATGCACGAGGTATGAGGGGCCATGGTGATCGAGTGAATGCCCATATTGCTTGAGACGGTGGGAGATCCCGGGTTCTGGGTACTCTTCGCCAGAGAAAACGAGAGAGACACTCTGCTCTTCGTTTGTGAGTGGCATTCCATTGGAAAAAGAATTCTTCCGAGCTGTCCACCCCACGTACACCCCGAGCGAGTCATCCACCCATGTGCCCTTCTCGTAAAAAGACTCATGTCGAATGGCCTCAACCATCCGCAGCAACTGCGGCTCGGCTCGTTCCCGTGGCATCCTCGTGATAAGACCAACGATTCCCGGCATGGCCCAAATCTCCTAGGAAGCTCCTATCGCAATTTGGAACCTACGATTATTCCAAGAGTTTCTGAACTCGCGAAGCCGTGCGAGCACAGGTTCCGGCAGGTAGTCAAGGAACTTGCGGTGCAAGCCCAGTCGGAAGGCAATCCATCCGGCACGAGTCAATGGAACGTAGTAACGAGGCAAGTCAACGCGCTGGAACCCATTGCGTTCCTTGAAGTCGCTAAGACTGTCTCGCTGTTTTTTTCCATAAGCAAAGTTCGAATAGACGAGATAAGAGATTTTCCGTTCGGCGCAGGATCGAACAGCTTGAGCGATTAGCGCATTTGTGGGAGCTTTGTCCCGGTGCTGGACCATTGACACAATGTGCATTAAGCCAGCCTGTGTTCGAGTTTCGTCCCACGTCAATTTGGCAAAACCAATCAGTTTTGCGCCGAGGAATGCGCCAATGAAGATGCTGCAATCGAGATAGGTCGCAGCTTCTTTTCGTACCGTCCCGACGTCCTTGCCATAGTGGTGGAAGCGCTTTCCCTGGCGGACGGGGCACTCGTTATATATCTCCCAGATTCCTTGTACGAGGGCGTCATCAAACGGAGCCTCCTGAAGCGTCACACCCTTCTTTTCAGCTTGTTTAGCTTTGTTCCGGGCCTTGAAGCCAATTTGTTGCGACCACCAGTTGTCATAAGTTGATATGGGTAGCGCCGCAAGATTGTCCCACTCCATCGGAAACCCGAATTTTGGTGACGTTTCCGGTAGTTTTTGCATGAACGTAAAGAGATCGATCCGGGTTCCTGACCTCCGCAGTTCATCAAGCACTGGCTGCGGATCACTAAGGAACTGATATTTGTCTGCGTCGAGGCGCGCGATCCTGATCAGCCGTCCCTGGATTTGGATCTCTCTATCGCGTATTTTCATAAGGGCCCTCCATTGTCTTGCACGCCTCAGCGCCCTGAAGAGGAGCGTCACGTGGTCCTGATTTCGTAAACCAGGAGACGGAAGCAACTATCACATTGGACGCGTTTGCGTGGAACCTTGAAGCAAGTAGATGAGCGTCTCTCCGAGTGTCAGCCGACGAGAGCGGAATGCATGGTCATTTGGCTTTGTGCTTGCACGCGTGACCGCTTCTCTTCAAGTTGAACGAAGATAGAGTCCATGATTTTGGCAGTTAGAAGAATCTCGCGGTACGGTACGGGCACGGGTGTGCCCTCCCTGATCGACCGGTAGAAAGACTCAATCAAATACTTCATACCGGACTTCATTTGGAAGTCCCGTCCCAGAAAAGATCGTACATTTGTCGTAAGGTTTCCGATGTATTGCTTTGCAAACATCGTGGACGGCAGGAATCTTTCGAGATAACTTTTGTATCTCATACCACGAAGTTTGATGAGCGTCTCCTGATCCTGATCTAAAGCGAGTCCGTTCTTGGTGCCATAAATGCGAAACTGGTGGAGTGCTGGCCGCATTTGCGAAGAGAAAGTAAAATAGGCAGTGGTGCGTTCCCTTTCACAAAGAATGACTCTCAGTTCATCGATGATTTCAGTTTCGCCTAAGCCTTTCAGAAATGGGCTGACGAAGCCGTACGCCATCACTTGAAGCGATTCACCCGTCAGGAATTCCGCAATTCTGGCGATACCGTGGCTAATAATATTGTGGAGCAATTTCCCCGGCAGCCTGCGCACCCAATGCTGCCTATCACCAAGAAGTGCTCTGGCATACCCGGACTGTCCGATCTCATAACAGTAATAGCTCTCCATGTGCACCGGTCCGTCACCTAGAAAACCACTTTGCACAAGCGTGCGCATTCGCCGCGCAGCATGCCTGAATTGATCATCGTGCCCCGCGGTCACCTTGAGTCCCCGTTCGTTCGCGAGAGCGATGAGTTCTCGAGCCTCTTGCTCGTTAATCGTGAACGGCTTCTCGATATAGACGTGACATCCGTATTCCAAACAATGCTTTGCAACATGGAAATGGCTTTGTGGTGGCGTCGTGATATGGACCACGTCTGGCCTGGCCTCGCTCAGAAGAGCAGTTAAATCGCTAAAGCATCGCTTAACGGTGAACCTCTCGTATAGCTGCTTCGCCATCAGCGGTTCACGGTCACAAACCCCAACAATCTCGCACTCTTTGATCCTTTGAATCTGGGAGGCATGGGAGTCTGCGATTTTCCCACATCCCACGATGGCAGCCTTAAGCACTTTGTATTCTGCTCCTGCATGCTTCGAAGTATCGCCTGAATCCTTCCGATGTCGGCACCGTCTGCGTCCACCCCAATTGTGTCTTTAGTTTCTTATTGCTATAGTGCGACTTCTTCCAATAGGAGTGCCATGCTCTGCGATTAAAGACGGGTTCTAGTTGCCCTTCCGACCACTTGGCATAGCCTTCCCACAGACAGCAGAGCGCGTAACTCAACATGTGAGGAACATAGATAGACTTGAAGCGTCTTACATTCTGCTTGTACAGACGCAAAAATTGCCTGCTGGAAGGAAGATCGTCGTCCACCACATTAAAGACCTCGCCATCAACTCCTTTTTTCAATCCAGCAAGGGCAATGGCTTCTGCACAGTTATCGACATACGTAAACGGCACCTCGTTTGAACCACCAAGATGCAAGAAGATGCCAAAGGTGCCGATCCCCACACGGCCAGTGATGCCCTCGTTGCCAGGGCCATAAACATATCCCGGCCTGACGATGACGTAAGGAATTCGGAAATTTTTTCCATACTCTGCAACGATTTCGTCTTGCTTAACTTTTGCGTAGCAATAAGCGTCTCCCCGGAGACCGGGACACTCTTCAACAGGGCACGACTCATCCAACAGCCGCCACCTAGACTTCTGCCTGTTGGCGTAAACTGAATACGAACTGATACTGACGAATCGCTGTAGACACCGGTGCCGGAGCGATGCGTCCAGAAGATTTCGAGTGGTTACAACGGAGTTCAAGAACGCGTCTGGAAAGGACTTTTCACCTCGTGCCGCCGCCAAATGAAAGATGACCGCTGCATCCTTAGCCGCAGCAATGCAATCCTCTCTTGACAGAAGATTGCCTCTGAACACTTCGACTCTTGCTCCGTCACGGCAGCGATGAGCAAGGGCTTCGATCTTAGCCAAATCGCCAGAGGGCCTGGCGAAACAGCGCAGGTTGCGGAATCCTCTGTCCAGCAGATTTTCTACGAGTTTGGACCCGATGAAACCGGTTGACCCTGTGACTAACATTAGGTCATCCGGTCCGGCGATAAAGGTATTACATTGCATTTTATATCTATTCACTGCCGATCTGCGACGCCTTGCAACTTTGCCGGGTCGAGTCTCCGGAAATGCAAGGTGATTCCTAAAACGGCGCGACAAAACCAGATGTGATCGGCAAACCGATGGTCAAGCGGAGGATCTCGCCTTCCATCAAGAATCGATACTCATCGGGGTTGACAGGATGCGTTTCGATCTCGACCACGCTCTGGCGCGCAAGGGAGAAAATCCATTGCAAGCGATTCGCAGGTTCGAGCGGGGGTAGCGAGAAAAAGAAATCGACGATACGGTGACGCCGTAACAGCATAACGCTCGTGAATTTCCGGAAGATTCGATTCCTTACCGTTTTTTCACCGCGTTCGTAAGAAAAATGCCGCCGAACGATGGTTCCCTTTGGCAAAAAACTACCAAACAGCACGTTGGTACAGAGGTGCATGTGGTGATGGCCGTCCAGACGAGCCGGACTCTTCTTGTAAAGACGGCAGAATTCGTCAATCTGGGCCGCCACGACGTATTCGAAGGAGCGAACGAGCCCAGGGTGAAACACGGCCCGTGCAAAAGGATGACGCGAGAGATAGCGAGCGAGTTTGCGTTGATGCTCGATGAGCCGGGCGGGACAATGCGGAGACGAAAACTCTGTTGTGAAGTTGAGGTGGAGACCCGCGTCGATTCCCAGTTGGACGGCCATGGCTGCCGCTCGTTCCGAATCTTCCATAAAAACCATGGCACTCACCGAGGATACAACTCCTCGCGCGGAGCAATCGAGAATTCTGTCAGTTGTGTAGGGATCCCTTCCCCAATCGTCGGCGTTGACGATGAGCAAGCCGGCTCTATGCGCCTCTTTCCTCTGTGGGAGTGATTCGTTGGTAGAAGTGGCGCTGTCTTCCGAAAATGCCGTCGGAACTGTAGCAGCAAGGCTTCCGGGAGACAAGGGAACCTGCTCTGTTGTGCGATTCATTGGTTCACCTGACGTATCGGAAATGTATCAGAAAGCGGCACGGAACGACGCTTCAACCTGCAGCCGCTACGCACGGCGATTCCAGGTGGTAGACGACACGCTCTCCTTCAAGATTGGCATAGGCGATCCGGGCACGCTCTTTGCCAGAACCCTCGATCTCCCACGCATTCCCGCGGCGGACCAATCTCATTTGGCTCCTTTGGCGCCACCATTGATTCACTTCTTGTGGGAGAGCCATCCAGATCTTACCCTCGGAACGCAACTCGCCAAGATAGGTTAACAAGGCTTTGTACGTCTTTTGAGCGAGCGGCTCCCGAAGGTAGTCGGGGTGAAGGATGAAGCTGGCCAAACCGTGTTTCTCAAGGATCAGAGTGATCTGGCGTACCCACAAGTCAATCGAATGCTGCTTCAGGATATGAAATAGAGAGTAGTCCTGTGTTGTAGTGAGTGGGAGCTCCAGAATATTTCCAACAAAAAATGGCATTACGGAACAACAGCCACCCCTTTGACCTTCCAGGTGGCCAATATTTGGAATAGACATGTCGTAGGAGAAATCCAAGGATTCAAGCCACTCCGGATTCCTGTAGAGGACAGCGGACCGGAACCCCGCTGCATGGTATTCCCTTGCGTACCGATTGATTTGCTCGGCGCGCTGCAAGAATACCTCCCGATTGCTGAACAGGAGGCCATCGTGGTTCAAGTCGTGAACGTTGATTTCAAATCCGCGGTCCCGAATGCTGCTGAGGAA
>QHYQ01000010.1 GCA_003224175.1 Acidobacteriota bacterium | reverse complement strand
GAAAGCCGGCCCAAATGCACAGATCCGACCAGCCCAGCAGAGCCTCAGGCTCTTTTCCCAGCACCAAGGGGTGCATGATGTGCAGCCACGTCACCAGCAGAATAGAGGCGATGGAAGCCTCCACGGCGCGCCGGCGTCCGAAATAGTATGCGGCGAAGAGTGTGGGCAGGTTGTAGACAGTGAGGGCCATGCGCTGGCCTGTGATCAGCAGCGCAATCAGGCCGACCGAGGCAACGATGGAAAGAATGAGCAGGAGTTCCTTATTCACCTCGGCTATGGCGACGATCCAACTTTTTTTCACGCAACCTCCGGCGGGTAAACGGAAATCGGAACCAATACTTTCGCGCGCCCGGAGGCTTCGCGGCTATAGTACCGAGAGGGCTCTTGTCCGATGAGTAAAAGGATCGCGCGTAACACGAATGAAGCGGAGACAGACAAGTGCCGAAATGAGACAGATACCACACAGTTGAGCTGTGGTGCCCGGCCTGGCGGCATGAAGACGGTGCAGATTTGAAAAACAGAAAGCCCACCTTAACGGGTGGGCTTTCCAGAGGGGAGAATAGTTTCCAGGCCTATGCGCGGAAGGCCCTGAAACTCGTTCCTCGTCCCGCAGTCTAAAAGATAGGCCTGCCGTCGTCAAGGAGAGAAACACTTTAGACGATAGATCCTATATCCTACGCCTTATCAGGTACTTACCGAGTAGTCCGGCGCTTACCTTGGAAAATTCAGTATATAGAAGTCCTTGACGTCTATGGGCTTACTGCTGATGCCCAGTTGAAGAATCTCGACATCTGTGTTGCGGTCGAATATCTTCCCGGGCGCCAGAAACTTTGCCAGCAGCCGAAAGCCTCCAAATCCCAAGGACGCAGCTAGCGCTAGCAGCATGATCGCGCCGGTATCCACAATCGCCCCAACAACAATCGTGGAAATGCTCGGATCGGTAAGATCGTGCGTCGGTTCGTTCCACGTAACATCCGAAGCGTAATGGATTTGGCTGAGCAGATCGGCGGCCGTTTCACGTGAGTCAACACGCGCGAGCAAGGCAATCATGGCGCTCGAACGCGTGCCGAAGACGGCAGGCTTATCGCCCGCCTGGCTCGGCTCGACGTTCAGCGCAAAAGACTTACTCAGCGCATTGTACCGGTCCGCGGCTAATTGTTGCGTGGGGTAGAGGATCAGCAAGAGCACACCCTCGGCGGGGCGGCTCCTTCCCGCAACCTTGTCTGAAGGTTTGTCCGAAGGCTTCTCCCCAAGGCGGTAACGACCCACGATCGCCTCGGCGCTGCTGGCGAACCCCGCCCAATCCGTCTGGTTCGTTGCTCCCGGAGGAAATGCATGCGCCAGAGCCAGCGGCCCGAGTACGTATCGTTCCGAACCGGGAATTAGGCCCGCCTTGGGTAGAAACGTGGCGATCGGCGGATACGGACGCCTGTCCGCCTGAGCAGCGACACTTTGCGCCAAAGCGTTCAGGTCGGGAGTGGTCATCTGGTCCTTGGGGGATGCAACGTCCATCACGAGATTACCGACCACCAGCAGCGCACGGCCGCGCTTATCGGCAGCGTAAGAGGCGGCTAAAATCGGGGCGGGCAAGGCCATATCGGGATCGCGAAGGAACGTAAACGCGCCGAACGCGGCGCTGGGGTCAACCATGCGGTACAAGGTGACGGTGGCCTTGTCGTTCCCATTTGCGAACTCGCGCCGCTCGCCTGAAGTGACCCCGTATTCGCGCAAGATGTTGGCGCGATCGTTTGCCAGCTGCTCGATCTGCTGTGCGGGAACCTGAGTCGGAGTGCCGGAGGAAGCCCAAGTCCCCAGGGAAGAGGGCAGCAGGCTCTGGGCAGCCAACGGTACAGTCGCGAGGCCTGCGAGTACTAGCGCGAAAATTAAGACGAATGTTTTCCCCTTCATCCCGTTCCTTTTAGCAATCGCATTGGATTTCTTTTATGGTACCGCCGCAGGACGAATCGCGCTACTGCGAACGAGGCAGGTTCACCGAAGGAGAGATCGTTGTGGTGAGGCTATTGACGCTGTGTAGATATTTCTCGATTCCGCGGAACAGCCCTTCGGCGGAGCGCTGGCGGTTTTCCGGTTTCTTCAACCATTGCTCGTCGCCGGGATTGCTGATGAAGGAGATTTCCGCCAGCACGGAAGGCATATCCGCGCCCACCAGCACCACAAAGGGCGCTTTGCGGACGCCCCGGTTTCGCTCCGGGCGTTTGCCGATTTGCATCGAAGCGGCCAACGATTCCTGGATGTCGGCGGCCAAATCGCGTGACTCCTCAAGTTTTTCGTTGCGGGCGATTTTTGTGACCAAATCCTGGAGGTCGTGCACGGAGCTTTGCGCGGACGCATTTTCCCGCGCCGCCACTTGCATGGCCTGCGCGGAGGCGTTGAAGTTCAGGTAGTAGGTTTCGATGCCGCTGACTTTCGTATCGTCGCTGGAATTGGCGTGAATGGATACAAAGAGGTCCGCTCGAGCCTGGTTGGCCATGGCGGTGCGCTGTTCGAGCCCTACGTATCTGTCATCCTGCCGGGTATAAACGATCTCCGCCGAAGGAAGGCTCCGCGCAATCAACTTGCCCAATCGCAGAGCCACATCGAGACACAGATCCTTTTCCATCAGGCCGGTCGGCCCAATCGTGCCGGTATCGTGGCCGCCGTGGCCGGGATCGATGACGATGCGGCCGATCTTGAGTCCCAAGGCGCGCGTCAGGGAATGCTCGCCGTTACGCGTGGGTTTTGCTGCGGGGGCGGGGCCGATGTTATCGGCCAAGCTCTTCAGCGATTCAGTGGGTGGAACCGCCGCGGCCGTGGCAACTTTAGGCGAAGGCGGCATCGGCAGGAGGAAAGTCGAAGCTTTCACCGAAAGCGGCAGCAGTCCCAGGGCGGCGCCCGGCGGGCTCTCGAGGCGCGCGCTCCGTGGCAACGAAGGCGCGGGTGCTGAAGCCGGGGGTGCCGAAGACGCGGATGCCGGCGCCGAGGGTTTCGCATTTGCTTTAGCCGCGGAGTTTGCCGTTGCGGGCGCGCTATCGGCGGGCCCGTACACATCAACCACCAGCCGATCGGGATCGGCGAGCTCAAAGACTGAATAATCCTTCACCTTGGCCACATCGAGCACCACACGCACCACGTCGGAGCGGTTTTGCCCCACGCGCACCGCTTTCAAGTAGCTGCCGGAAGGAACCTCGATGGGCTGGTGCAGGAGTTGGCTGCTCAACTTGGCGTTTTCGATATCGAAGTAGATGCGATCGGGATCAGAAATCCGCGCGGCCTGATATTTTGCCTTGCCGCCCAGTTCGATGATGATTCGAGTGTAGCTGTCCGCATTCCAGATGCGCACATGGCTGACTTCCGAATCTTGTCCCGGCGCGCTTTCCGCCGCAGCTCCGCCCGCGGCGGTTCCCCCATCCGCGGCCCCACGCGCGGCAGTTGCGCCCTCCGCGGCCGCGCTCGCGGCAGGTCCGAAAGATGGCCGCGGCGCAGACGCAGCGCCAGCCTGCGCTTGCGCGGCTTTGGCCTTAGCGGCGTTTTGTATCTTGTCGCTTTGTATTTGGGCGATCGCTTTGCGCGCCTGCGGCGCAAGCGACGATTGCGGATACTGTTCGAGGAAATCCTCGTAACTCTTCTGGGCCAGGTCCGGTTCCGAGAGATTGTTCTTGCGGATCTCCGCGATGGCCACCAGCGCCTCTTCGCGGTAATGCGATTCCGGATAGTCATGAATCAGATACTGGTAAGTCTTGATGGCGGAATCGAAATACCTGGACTCGAATTGCTCACCCATTCGGCGGTAGAGATCGGCGACATTTTTGATGGCTGAGGGAACTTGCACGGCGTTCGGCGTGATCAGGTAGACGCGGCGGTAAGCCGAAACGACATTTTCGTAATCTCGCAACGAGCGCTCGCGCTCGGTCCTTGCTTCCAGCGTGGCGCGCAGCGCTTCGGCGCGTTCAAACTGCCCTTGAGCCGCGGCGCGCCGGGAAACATAGTCTTCCTGCGCGGCCGTCGGCGCGGCAGCGCTAGATCCCAGGACAAGGATCAATACCAGAGAAAGAGGGACGGAAAGAGGACCCAGGGAAGACGCGAAACCCAATGGAGCTTTTTGGCTTGAGGTGGGCCGAGAAGGCCTGCATGGTCTCATTCGTTCGTGAAGACTACCCGGCCGTCATCCCTCGTTGAGCGATAGATCGGCCGAGGGGCCGCGCGCCAAGGCGAGTGGTGTTCAGAACCGGGTTGAAAGTAGCTGCTGGTCACTTTTCGCACGTATTCGCGCGTCTCACGAAAATCGGGAACGCCGCCCCAGCGATCTACGACGCGGGGACCTGCATTATACGCCGCCAGCGTCTTGGGCAGGTCACCATTATATCGTTGCAGCAGCGTGCTCAAGTATTTTACGCCAGCCTCCACATTCTGCGTCGGGTCGAACGGATTGTAAACGCCGAAGTGCTGGGCGGTCTGCGGAACGAGTTGCATCAGACCCTGAGCGCCCTTGCGGGAAATGGCGGAGGTATTCCAATTCGATTCCGTGGAAATCACCGCGCTCACCAGAGCGGGATCGACGTTGTGCTTATGCGCCGTTTCCTGGACGAGCTGATGCAGCACGTCTTCGCCAAACGCATTAGCCGGCCCGGAATTGGCAGCGTGCAGCTCCGGGTTGTTCCGATTCAGATCCGGACGTGCTAAGGGTTTTCCAGCCGGAGCTTTGCGCGGATGTGGCGAGTCGTCGTTGGTATAGACCAGGTTTCCGTGATCGTCCATGTAATAGGGCAATTGTGCCTGGGCGGGAAGCGCAAGCCACCCCGCGACCATGCACAGTACACCGGTAACGAGTATGGTTTTCATGAGTGAGGTCTTCATCGTCTCGGGGACAGCAGAAAAGTGCAAGTTTCCTGAAAATCTGAGAGAGCCTGTGCCCTCCGGGCGGATGACCTACTTTCGCCCGGAAAACGTTTCTAGCGCTACCGGGAGGATAGCATCCCCTCGACCACGGCGTAAACCCTTTCCAGGGCACTTTTTAGGTTGGATGTGTCTTTTCCGCCAGCCTCTGCCAAATCGGGCCGGCCGCCGCCTTGGCCCCCTAAGTCCTTGGCAATAGACTGGATAATCTTGCCGGCGTGCAGCCGATCGGTCAAATCGCGGGTTACGCTCGAAAGCAGGGCCACCCTGCCATCCTCTATCGCGGCGAGCACAAATACCCCCGAGCCCATCTTCTGCCGGAGGGGGTCTACCAGTTCCCGAAGGCCCTCCCGGTTGAGCCCCTCGACCTGTGCCGATAGGACGGCAACGTCTCTCACGCTACGGACGCCCTGAAGCAGGGTATCGAGCTTGCCGACGGCCGCTTTGCGCTGGGCGGCTTCGAGCTGCTTTTCCGCCTGCTTCTGGGCTTGCGCCAGCCGTTCCAAGGCTTCGTTCACCTCGTTTTCGCCCACGTGCAATCGCGCCGCGACTTCGGCCAGCAGCTCTTTTGACCGCTGGTAATCGGCCAGGGCACCTTCGCCCGTCAGCGCCTCGATTCGCCGGATTCCCGAAGCGACGGACTGCTCGACGGCGATCTTGAAGACGCCGATATCGCCGGCTCGCTTGACGTGCGTGCCGCCGCAGAGTTCCTTGCTGTAGAAACCGCGGGGCGAGCCGTGATCCGGAATGGTCACCACGCGCACGTTCTGCTCGGGATAGCGGTCGCCGAAAAACGCCAGCGCGCCTGAGGCCAGGGCGTCATCCAGAGTAGTAATGTCTGTCTCGATGGCGGCGTTTTGGCGAATGTGATCGTTGACTTGCTGCTCGATGTCGGTCAATTCCGCGGGATCGACCGGCGCAAAATGCGAGAAGTCGAAGCGCAGCCGGTCCGGCGCCACAAGAGAGCCCGCCTGCTTCACGTGCGTGCCCAGAATATTGCGCAGGGCCGCGTGCATGAGATGCGTCGCCGTGTGGTTGCGCTTATTCCGTTCCCGGCGCGTGGTGTCAGCTTCGCCGGCCACGCGATCACCCACCAGCAGCGTCTCTTTGGCCTTAACCCGATGCGCCACGAGTCCCGTAACGGGGTAGTACGCGCCGCGCACTTCCGCCACTTCCAGGGTTCGTTCGTTATTCCACAGCGTGCCCGTGTCCGCAATTTGTCCGCCGGATTCCGCATAGAAGGGCGTGCGGTCGAGCACGATTTCGCCTTCCGCGCCAGCCGGCAATTCGTTGGTCGGCCCTTTCGGCGTGATGATCGCTTCGATGCGGCAGTCGCGCGCACTCGTGCCGTAGTAGAAGTCGGGCTCGGTGCGAAAGGTTTCTGCCAGCTTCGCGTAAGCCGGGCTCGCAACTTCCTTGTGCGCGCCCTTCCAGGAGGCCTTGGCCCGCTCCCGCTGCTCCTGCATCGCATGGTCGAACCCCGCCTGATCGAGTCCGATTCCTTGGTCGCGAAGCGTGTCCTGGATGAAATCCAGCGGAAGGCCGAAAGTGTCGTAGAGACGGAAGGCCTTGTCTCCGGGATAGCTCACCAGAGCTTTCGACTTCTTTTGTGTAAGCAGCGGAGTCAGGTCCTCTTCGAGCCTACGGAGGCCCATATCGATCGTATGCGCGAAGCGCTCCTCTTCGTGGCGGATCACGCCGGTGACGCGGCCGATGCTTTCGAGCAATTCGGGATAAGGCTCGCGCATCTCCTCCGCGACTTGGTGCGCCATCTCGAAGAGAAACGGCCGTTCCAGGCCAAGCATCCGCCCGTGGCGGACGGCGCGGCGGATGATTTTGCGCAGCACGTAGCCGCGCCCCTCGTTCGAGGGCATTACGCCATCGGCAATCAGGAACGCCGCGGCGCGGCTGTGATCGGCAAGAATACGCAGCGAGGCGTCGGTTTCGGGTGCCGCGAAGTACTGCTTGCCCGAAAGCTTGCTGGCAAAATCCATCAACGGCCGAAAGAGATCCGTCTCGAAATTGCTGATTTTGCCCTGCAGAACTGCGGCAAGGCGTTCGAGACCTGCGCCCGTGTCAATGGAAGGCTTGGGCAGGGCAGCGACATTGCCCGTGGCATCGCGATTAAACTGCATGAAAACGAGGTTCCAGATCTCCACGTACCGGCCGCAGTCGCAGCCGAACTCGCAATTCGTGTGGCCCGCGGCCGACGCGGCAAGCCCCATGTCGTAGTGGATTTCGCTGCATGGGCCGCACGGACCGGTATCGCCCATGGCCCAAAAATTTTCCTTGAGCCCGGGAATGGCAATGACGCGTGGTTTTGGCGCGCCCACGTGAATCCAGTGCTCGGCGGCTTCTTCGTCGGGAGGCAGCTTTTTCCCCGGGGCGATTTCCGCGCCACCGAAAACCGTGAAATAGAGTTTGTCCAGAGGAATGCCAAATCGGCCCGCGGCGGATGAAGTCACTAATTCCCACGCGAACGCGACGGCATCCTTCTTGAAGTAATCGCCAAAGGAGAAATTCCCCAGCATCTCGAAGAAAGTGTGGTGGCGATTGGTGAAGCCCACGTTTTCGAGGTCGTTGTGCTTGCCGCCGGCGCGCACGCATTTCTGCGCCGAGGCGGCGCGCTTATAATCGCGTTGCTCGATGCCAAGAAAAACGTCCTTGAACTGGTTCATGCCTGCATTCGTAAAAAGCAAAGTCGGGTCGCCGATGGGCACCAGCGGCGAGCTGCGCACCACGCGGTGGCCGTTCTGCGCGAAGAAATCCAGGAATGTGCCGCGAATTTGATGGCCGGTAAGCATGTATCGCGATTTCGCTGGGAATTATGGCAGACGCATACAGGCGCCGCAATGCGCGCCGATGCGAATGCCGCGCTTTAGCCCGGCAAATCTTCGGCGGCTTCGGAAAAAGGGATGGCCCGCAGTTCGCGGCGGATCACGCCGGGATCGAAGCCGGCGCGAAGCAGCGCACGATAGAGCGAGGCGATCTTCTTTCTGTCAAAGGGGCGCGCATCGAACGGGCCGCGGGCCGCGCGCGTGCGGCGTTCGATGACCTTCCGCACGAGCGCGCCTTCGTCCAGATCGGCAAAGACCTCCGCGATCGCCGCGTCAATGTGGCGATCGGGAACGCCGCGCTTGCGCAATTCCAGCGCGACGCGGCGGCCGCCCTGGCGGCGTCCGCTGGCGCGAGCTCGCGCGAAATCAAGCGCGTAGCGCGCATCATCGAGCAACTTTTCCTCCTTCAGGCGAGCCAAGACACTGCGAACTGCTGCGGGTTCGAGCGCGCGGCGTTCGAGATAGATGCGCAACTCGAAAGCGGAATGCGCGCGGCGCATGAGCGCGCGCAGGGCCGCGGTGTAAAGATCCGCTTCGCTGGAAGATTTGTGACTCTGGGAGCGCATGGCGCGACCAGCATAGAAGTTTTTGCGGAAATCAGCAACGCAATCGCAGGCGCGAGGCGGTGAAAAATCTGCCCGGCCAGGGCCGTCCCTTACAACGCTGCCGCTAGCGTGTCATTCTGAGGGCCATTCCTATGGCCCGAAGAATCTCTCTTGAATCACGCCACTCAGAGAGATCCTTCGCCACGCTCAGGATGACAATTGCGTTGCAGGGTGAGCTTTAAGGTTTAGCACCACGCGGCGGAGCGGCGATTTCAGCGCTGGCCGAACTGCTCGTATTCGGCCATGGTGCGCTCCATTTCTTCCCGAGCGGCGTCGGCGGCGGAACGGATGCCCTGCACGCGCAGCTTGAAGTCGTCGGGATTGGACGCGCGGCTGAGCGCTTCCTCGAAGCTGATGAGGTTGCGCGTGTAGAGATCGTAGAGCGACTGGTCGAAAGTCTGCATACCGTACTGGCTGGTACCGGCGGCGATGGCCTCATGGATCATGCGCGTCTTTTCCGGGTTGATGATGCAATCGCGAATGTAGCCGGTGGCGATCATCACCTCGACGGCGGGAACGCGGCCCTTGTCGTCCGCGCGGCGCACCAGGCGCTGGCTGATGACGGCCTTGAGAGTGCCGGCGAGTTGCAGGCGAATCTGCTTTTGCTCCGGCGGCGGAAACACGGCGATGATGCGCTGAATCGTTTCCGTGGCGTCCAAAGTGTGCAGGGTGGAAAAAACCAGGTGGCCGGTCTCGGCCGCCAGCAGGGCTGTGGCGATGGTTTCGAGGTCGCGCATTTCGCCGACGAGAATCACGTCGGGATCCTGGCGCAAGGCGGCGCGCAGCGCGGTGGAGAAGTTCGCGGTGTCCACCTCGACTTCGCGCTGGTTGATGAAGCTGCGCTTATCGCGATGCAGGAACTCGATGGGGTCCTCGATGGTGATGACGTGGTCGGAGCGCGTGGTGTTGATGCGATCGACCATGGAGGCCAGCGTGGTGGACTTGCCCGAGCCGGTGGTTCCCGTAACCAGCACCAGGCCGCGCTGCTCTTCGCAAATAGTTTCGACCGCGCGCGGCAGATTCAGTTCCTCGATGGTGCGAATCTTGGTGGGGATGACGCGGAGCACCATGCCGACATTGCCGCGCTGCTGAAAGACGTTGACGCGGAAGCGTCCCAGGCCGGCCACGCCATAGGCCATATCCAACTCGGCGGTTTCCTTGAATTTCTGCTTTTGGCGGTTGGTCATCATGCTGAACGCCATGGAGAGCATCTCTTCCGGCGTTACGCGGGACATGTCCGGTAGAGGAACCAGAGTGCCATCAACGCGCACGTAAGGATTATTGCCGACCTTCAGATGCAAGTCTGAGGCTTTCTTCTCGACTGCCAACCGCAGCAGATCATCAATGCCTTGTGCCATGGCCAACAGAACTCCCGGGGGAAGGCGTCCAACCGAAACTAGCATCGGGCAGGAGGCGCGACAAGCGGCGGCGCTCAAAGAGTTGCCGCTTAGTAACTGCCGCAAGGGTTCCTTTTGGGGGCGGCGAGAAACGCGGATTGGGCCTGCGATGAAAACGGCAGAGATCCCTCTCTTCGGATCGTCGCTCGGCGTGACCATCCTCGTCGGATGGTCACTCTTTCGGAGCGCCGAGGAAAATTAAATCGGAGATCCACGCGCCGATCACGCCGCCCGCCAGCGGGCCGATCCAGTAGACCGCGTGGTTGCTCCAGTGATGCGCGA
>QHYQ01000500.1 GCA_003224175.1 Acidobacteriota bacterium | reverse complement strand
GCACTTCTTCTCGGTCGTTGCAGGTGCAGTTGGAACACCTATGGCTTCGTGTTCAGCTGCTTGGGATTTGAGGTATGCCGAGCACTGTCGAACTGGCAAGCGTGGATACTTTGGGAAGGCGGGATCAGTGAGCGAGCGTTCGCACAAGAAATAGACGGTGCTCTCCTTCGCCTCGACGTGCCTGGCATATTCGCAATTCAAACAAAGACCAATGTGAGAAGTGTCGGCGTCAGTCGCGAGCTTGTTCACGCATCAATCATAACCTGCTCGACACGTCCCAGAAGTGCCAGGGGAACACGCAGACGAATGGGAGCAAGCACTTCAACATGATGAGTCCTCCGAAATTCCCTTCATTTCTTTGTACCTGCTTTCTTCACTACCACGACGTTGTCGATATGGATGTCGCTATCCTTGGCTACAACATCAGCGGTGATTTCATCTCCGGGCTTAACGCGATTCAACGTTTGGTCATCGGCAACCGGATAGGGCATGGTCATCGCCGCCATGAAACCCGGTATGTCTTTGCCGTCTATGATGAGACGCTTCTGCTGACGGTCAATGGAGACAACCGTCCCTTCAAGGTGATAGGTCTTTGGCGCTGAATCAGCCGCTGCCTGCGATGCTGGTTGCGCAGAACTCACTGGCGACGGAGAACTCGTCTTTTGCTGGTCAGAACTGCCACAGCCAATCATTCCGACTAGCAGAACCACAAATGCCGCTTTAGAAACGATACGCATAATCATTCCTCCGATACTTCACTGCTTCGCGGCTCGGATGCGTGCCTCTATGACCGCCCGCGTTGCGACCAAATTCCTTTTCTTCGCGAGAGTGAGCATGCACCAGTCTGGCCAATCCATCGCACGCAGCCTCAACTCCTCCGTGAAAATCACGAGGGCAGCACAGTGGCCGCAAATGCTGGGCTCGCCGGGTTACTTCACTCGTCGATACACGGTCACAACTTGCCCTTGGTCTAAATCGGGAGGCGGATTCGGGTCACGGAGCGTCAGTTCATCACCAACAAGGGTGACCGACATTTTTCCAACTCTTCCCTCAGAGTTTGGGAACAGAGCGCCCTCGTAGTGACGGGTGATCGTCCTGTCTCTTTCATTGACTGACCACGTTCCAAAATTAGCTACGAACCCTTGAGCCGCCGCCTTGAATTCTTCTGCCGGGGCATCCAAGCGGTTGTTGTTGGTCAATTTGGGACGACCCCGTGAGCCAATCATGTGGGCATAGCGCCCGCTGGCGTCGAGGATGAGGATGCCGTAAGAGTTCACACAATACGGCTGCTTTGCACCGCTCGCCGTCGTTCTGTCGCACGATACAAGCTCCCAAGCACCGACGAGCTGCTCTCTGAGTGATTGTTGCTGAGCGACGCTTTTGCCAGACGACAGGGCCAACACGAGCACAATGGTGAATAGACTACGAACGCTGAGCGGTTTCATCGTGTTCCTCTCCGTGACTGCAGTGACATCCTAGCCGTCACTTTTGCGTTAGCCCCAGGACCCGGATCAGTTCACCGTTTTCCTTGTATTCCCGCCGAAGTTCGCGAGTCAACGCCGCCGGTCCCTCATAATCAATCGTGTTCCCCCCCATTTCGACAAACGATACGAACGAGGGCTCGGCCACGGCCTTCCGGATGGCCTCATTAAGCCTCGTCACAATGTACCCCGGCGTGCCACGCGCCGTGATGATCGCTCCACCGCTTCCGAGCGTGACTTCAAAGCCTAGCTCCTTGAATGTCGGCACATTGGGTGCCAGAGGCAAACGGAGCGAGTCGAACACACCGAGCATCATGACCTTCTGGTCCTTCAAGTACGAGACCACGGCAGCAGGCCCTGCGACCGCCGCATCGACCTCCCCGCGGACAGCCGCTGGCACCTGCTGAGGTCCCTCGAAGGACACTATCTTGAAACGGTACTTCCCAAGACGCTGGAGTTGCTCGATGTCCAAGTCGGGAACCGTGCCGAAGCCCGGTACTCCGACGCTCAACTGGCCGGGGCGTGCCCGCGCATCATTCAGTAACTCCTGCGCGGTTTTCCATGGTGCACCCGCCCTCACGATGAGGACGTTGTGCTCCTTCGTGAGTTTGGCCACCGGCACGTAAGTGTCCGGCCCGCCGTACGGCAGCTTGAAGCGTTGCGGCTGCACCGTAAGAGTGGCGACCGTTCCCCAAGCCAGTGTGTAGCCGTCCGGCGTCGCACTCACAGCGTCTGCGATTGCCCTGGTGCCTGACGCCTCGGGTCGGTTCACCACCACGATCGGCTGGCGCAAGTGCTTCTTAGCAGCCTCGGCGAGACCGCGGGCCATTTGATCGCTATTGCCGTCGGCACCGTAGGGCACGAGGAGCGTGATCGGCTTCGCCGGGTACGATTTTTCTTGAGCAGCATCGCGGCCTGGCAAGAGGACCAATCCGACCAGTATTGCAAATAGACTAAAAACCCTGCACCGTTTCATCGTGCTCCTCCCCTTGAATGTAGATAAGCCAGAATCGCCTTCTCGACTTGCGCTGGCTGCTCCGGCAGAAGCGCATGGCCTGCGTGGGGAATCTCGACGAGCGTAACGCGGTTCGGAAATTCGGCGGCAAGTCTTCTGGCATTCTCGGGCACGGCGACAACATCCTCGGTCCCCTGCACCACCAACATGGGTGCGGACCCACCCGCCCACCATTCCTTTAGAGGCGTTCTCGCATCGCTGGCTCGTTGTGCTCGTGCGACTTCAAAGTACCAGCCCTGCTCCCATGCACGGGCGTCATTGCCCGCAGCGAAGAATATCTGCTGGACCGCTTTGAGCCGATCCTCTCGCGAGAGTAAGGTCTCCCAGAAGCGGGCCGTGAGTTTCTCCATCTCCGGCGATCTTGGGACCATTCCTGGGGCAGATAGAAGGATTAGTTGCTTGACCAGGGCGGGGTGATCTGAAGCCAATGTTCTTGCGATACGGTTGCCAAAGTCATGGCCA
>QHYQ01000009.1 GCA_003224175.1 Acidobacteriota bacterium | reverse complement strand
TGGGCGGATATGGATGTGTGGAGACAATCAAAGCGGCTCTGATTGCAGCTCTCCATCGCCGCGGGATCGACGGAGAATCTCTCGTGCCGTGGTTCTTTCCGACCATCGAAGATTACTCGGCGCGTCTGCGGAGAGCCGGATTCGTCATTTCCTATATTTCATTATTCCCGCGGCCGACGCCGCTTCCCGGCGATGTAAGCTCCTGGCTGGAAACCTTCGCCGAAAACTTCCTGGGCGCGTTGCCGACTGCGGAGAGACCTGCATTCCTCAAGGAAGTGCGCGAAACGCTGCGTCGCAAACTATGCGACGCGAACGGCAACTGGACTGCCGATTACGTGCGGCTGAGGTTTGCCGCGCAGAAGCCGCTCGCCTAGAAATCAGAAAAGCAGATCGCCACTTTGCTCCTGTGATGACAACGCAGCTTTTCCTCACAACGTCCGGGCCGTGCTCCTCAAGATGACAGCCTGATTTTTCACTGCCATTTCGGAACAGTTCACGCGGGGAGGGCGGAATTTGCGGCGGCAGCTGAATTTGAATTCGTTGCGGCTGCGGCTGCGGCTGCGGCATTTTCCTTCTTCAGGTAATAGCAGCGGTACAGCGTGTCACGCTGCACGGGCATGTAACCCGCGTCGGAGATAATGCGGCGCAATTCGGCCTCATTGGTGCGATTGCGCACGCCTGCGGCGTAGACGACGTTTTCTTCGATCAGGATGCTGCCCACGTCGTCGGCGCCGAACTGCAAACCAACCTGGCAAATTTTGATTCCGGGGGTCAGCCAGCTCGACTGGATGTGGTCGATATTGTCGAGATAGAGCCGGCTGATGGCCAGCGTCTTCAGGTAATCCGCAGCGGTCGCTTCTGGGACGCGTTTGCCGAGGGAGGTATTCTCGGGCGCAAACATCCAGGGAATGAACGCTGTGAATCCGCCGGTATCTTCCTGAATGCGCCGAATGCGCTCGAAGTGGTTGACGCGATGGCGATACTCCTCGCCGCAGCCAAACATCATGGTGGCGGTGGTGCGCAATCCCAAGGCGTGCGCGGTGCGATGCATCTGCTCCCATTCATCGGCGCTGCACTTCAGGCGCGAAATGCGATGGCGGATTTCATCATCGAGGATTTCCGCGCCGCCCCCGGGAATGGAGCCGAGACCCGCGTCGCGAAGGCGCGCGATGGTATCGCTCACGCTGAGGCCCGAGACTTCCGCGATGCAGAGCACTTCCGGCGCCGAAAAGCAATGCAAGTGAATTTGCGGGAAGCTGTGCTTGATGGAGCGCAGCAGATTTTCGTAATAGTCGATTCGCAAATCGGGGTGCAATCCGCCCTGCATGAGAATTCCCGTGCCGCCGAGGGCTATGGTCTCTTCGATTTTCTGCAGGATGGTGTCCAGCGAAAGGACGTAGCCTTCCTTGGAGCCGAGCGGACGATAAAACGCGCAGAAGGAGCAATATTCGGTGCAGAAATTCGTGTAGTTGATGTTGCGGTCGATCTGGTAGCTGGCCACGCGCGGATCGTTTTTCTTTTTGCGCAACTGGTTCGCGGCCATGCCGATGCCGATCAGGTCATCGGAACGGAAAAGATCGAGCGCTTCCTGCTGTGAGAGGCCCATACTTCAGCGGCTTCCTTGCGTGCTTCCGGCGCGCTCGGCGAGTGCTGGCCGCACGGGCTCTAATGCTGGCCGCATGGGCTCAGGAAGGGGCGCGAATTCGATGGGCCTGGCTCGCGGAATCAGACCGGCGGCGGCGCATTCGCGAAAATAGAGTTCGAGGCCTTCGAGATTCGCTGCGTCGAGCGAAAAATCGATGTTGTCCCGCAGATAACTCTCAAGATCGCGCGGCGGCAGTTCCAGTTTCAGCGATGCGGCTTCGGCGATTTCGCCGATACGCGCCAGGCCGTATTCTCTTGAAGCCAGAAAATCGGCAACCACCTCCGGCGTGATGAGCTCGCGGCGGCCAACCCAGATCGCCAGAACGCAGGGCTTGCCGGTCATCTGGCGCCATTCGTCGGCGACGTCATAGACGAAGAGCGTATCCACGCCGGGGACGGGAATGTCGTCCTTATCGGAAGCCAAATCACTGCCACAGCATCCTTTCGCATCAGGGACCTTCGCCATTAGCGCGTCGACTTTGAGGCGAATGCGCAGGGCAGGATCGCCGATCAGCAGGGCGGCATCGGCTTCCGCCAACATGGCCGAGGCGTCGGGCGCCGCGTCTATAAATTCCGGCGCGATGCGCCACAATCCTTTGCACAGGAGGCGCGTGAGCGCGACGGAGCTGCGCGAGTTCGTGTCCAGGGCGATGCGTTTGGCCTGTTCGATGGGCTTCCTCGCGAGCACCAGAATGCTGCGGACTTCGTGTTTGGCGGCCACGGCCATTTCCGGCAGCACCACCATGCCGTCCATGCGCTGATATTCGATAGCCGGAATAATGGCGACATCGGCCTGACCGGAACGCAGCGCTTCGGCGCAAAGCGAAGGCACCGTGAATGACAGATCGTAGCGGCTCTGCAGCGGCCCGTCGGTGAAGCCCCAAACGAGCGGCGCCGTATTCAGGAATTCGACGATAGAGATGCGCAGTTTAGTCATGGACTTTGTTATGCGCCAAAAGCGCCGTGATCACCACGGCCTTTTGGCGTCCGACAACCCTCAGGCGCCGGGGCCAAGATTCAAGCGCCGCAAGCTCCGACTTTGTTGCCCGCGAAAAGCTCATCCTGTTGGTGACTTTTCGCGGAGAGCCTCAGACCCGGGGGTCTAAAGCGAACCGGTGACTATAGCACAGCGAATTTGGCGACCGAGCTGCCCTTCCGTGTATGAAACGAGTAAGATGCCGGCGTGAAGGCGGCCGCTACTTTTTTATGCGTTGAAAACGGCGTGATTGCCACGCCTTTCTGCCGCTCGACAACGCGGACCATGATTGCTCCTCCCCGACTTTGTTACCTCCGCGAAGCTCCTGATGTCCATGACGTTCGCGGCGATGGGCCGCTGGAGGTCCCTTTTTCCGAAAGTGTTCATTCTAAAGTCACTTTAAGTCTAATAATTTCGTATGTGCTCATTCTACGGGCCTTGCGCCAAGCTCGATGCAAGTGCTCATTCTGCGCGGTTTAATACGCAAGGTCACGCTTCTCAGCCCCTCAGCCCGAAGGTTAAAGTTTCAGTTGAGGGCACCCCCCGCCCCCGGGTTTTTTTGCAAGAATATCATTCCAAAGGAGTTGCCCTTTCAACTTGCGCAAGGATATCAATCTACAGGGTTTAGATGACAACTCAGGAAACTGCGAACTCAGCTTGGCGAAGGCTCCGAGCGACACATAAACCGTTGCCAGCTGCAAAAAGCTCATGAGAGATTCCTCGCCCGCTGGGGGATGCACTCGGGCGCAAACGACGGCGACTGTGTTGACGCGCAAAAGCTCCTGATCGCCATAGCTTTTGCGCGAAGAGGCGGGCTCGGAATGGACGACGGAGCGGTGCTCTCATCCTCATCATGTAAGCCGTACTCGAGCGCTCGATTCAGCTGGGCAAAATTCGACCATGTTCTATTTTACCGCGCGACTAAAGACGGGATCCGAAATTAGCAGCGGGCTGGTATTCAGGAATTTCGATCAAGGAAAATTCCGCGTCAGTGGGAACCTTTGTAGTCGACGAAGTATTCGGGGAATTGTTGCTTTAAGGCTGAGATCTTGGGCAGGTCGCAGATCTGGATGTAGGGGTGGTCCGGGTTCTTCAGCGCAAAATCCTGGTGATAGTCTTCCGCCCGGTAGAAAGCCTTCAACGGGGTGACTTCGGTAACGATGCGAGCCGGGAAGACCTTGGCGGCGTCGAGCTCCGCGATGTACGCCGTGGCGATGCGCTTTTGTTCGTCATTCGCGTAAAAGATGGCGGACCGATAGGACGTGCCGACGTCGGGGCCCTGGCGGTTGAGCTGCGTCGGATCGTGAGCCACGGAAAAATAGATGCGAAGCAGCCGGCCATAGGTGATTTTGGCAGGATCATAAATCACCTCGACGGATTCCGCGTGGCCGGTGGTCTCGGTGATCACTTGCCGGTAAGTGGCGGTCTCAGCGGAACCGCCGGCATAGCCCGCGGTGGTCTTGAGTACGCCCTTGACGCGCTCAAAGACGGCCTGAGTTCCCCAAAAGCAGCCACCAGCGAACACCGCCGTCTGCTTGCCTGCCACGGCGGCGAGCGGTGCGTCCAGCTTGGCCGGGGGAATCGGCGGGTTAGCCGCTTTTCCTGAAAGCGCCATGATAAAGATTGTAAAGCCGACGGCCAGAAGCGAGCCAAGCAGGCGGGCAGGCATAAGGCGCCTCCTCGAGTGGAGTCTCTATTCTATCTCCACTATACAGCAGGTCCGATGACGCTGGCGTCCCTACTCTTTCGCGGGTCTCCCTTTGCCGAGAACATGGGCGACGTCCTGGTTATTCTCGCTACAGAAGTACTCCATGATTTCGGTGTTCTGGAGCAAGGGCGACTGCCCGTACATCGTGAACGGCCGGGTGTAAGCGCCGGGGTCGTCAATGGTGACCTCGTAGGCCAAGTGGCCTACATCGGGACGCCGGTAGCGCTCCACGATATGGAGCTTTTCGGTATGCGGGTGGCCGATGCCATCAAACCAAAACTTGTCGTTGAATCCGATGGTGTCCACGACCAGGGTGTCTCCCTGCCAAGTACCCCGGGAATCGCCGAACCAGGTGGGATCCAGATCTTTGGGATGGCTACTGCCGTCCACGAAGATTTGCCGATAGGTATGCATGTTCCCTTCGATCAGGAACACGATCAGCTTGGGGGTCTCGATAATTTTGAACGGAAACGGAGTCTGACGGGGAATGCCTGCGGGCAAGCAACTCGCTTCCGGGTCGTCTTTCGACAGCCGCTCTCGCGAGACCTTGACGGCCCAAGGCTGCAAGGGAAGTTTCTCGCCGGGTTTGAGGGCGTTTGAAATATCGCCCATAAAGTTGGGCTCCGGCCCCCAAAGTCCAGACAAGTCCGGCTTGCCGTCGGCGGTGCGTGGCGCCGGCCCGGCCGACTTCACCTTGAGGCGCTCCAGGCTGCGCATGGGTACGCCTCCGCCTGCCGGATTGACCCCAGCCGGTTCCGGCTGGCCCTGGGCGAAGATGGGAGTCGCGGAGAGAGTGAGAACGGCCGCCAGAGAAAGCGCGGTCACGATGGAACAAGCAAGATGCGTTCTCACTGAACGCCTCCTTGCTCGGCTGCGATTCCAGCCACCATCTTCCGGCCGTCGGCGAGCGTAACCGTTCTGGCATTGGCCATTTTGGTGCCGTCTTTGGCAGGCGCGACGAACGCGCTGACCTTATCGCCTACCTTAAGGATATCTCTGGTCCAGCCCAGCCGTTTCAACGCGTTGGGGCTGGCGAGCTCCAGGTTCCAATTGATGACTTTTCCGCCGGTGTCCTTTACATCGACATAGAACCGGGCGTGAGGATTGGTCCATTCGACTTTGGTCACCACGCCCTGCAACGTGGTCGATTTGCCGGGGTCGTATTGGGCTACGAACGCGTGATGCGCGACCGCGGGGAGCACCGCAACGAGCAAGCCGAGACCCCCAACCAAAACAGCGAGCTTATTTTTTGCCATGGAACGCCTCCGGCCTCAGAGTGCATCAAAGCAGAAGCTTCAGCGCGAATTGGATTTGCCGAAGTTCTTTTTAATTCAGACAATTACTCCCGGAGTTCTACTCTTGATTCTCGAGGCCCCACTCTTGTACACGGTTATTACGATTTTCGGAGTCAATTGTCAACCAATTTGCCTCTCCTGAGGGGTTGCAGCCGAAATTCTGAGCGCATAGGAGAGACGCGGCGGCACCGCGTTCTTTTGGAACAGAGCTTACGGAAGAGCTAATTTCTGAAGCGGCTAAAGGCTTTGGCGATAGGCAACATTCAGCCCTTTTCCGATGGGTACGGTAACCGAGGAGAAGCCCACCAGGTCAGCAACAGCACTCAAGTAATCGGCAATCTCGTCGGGATGTGAGAGGACATTATCAGCCAGCAGGAATACATCAGGTTTAAGTTTCGGCATCAGGACTTCGAGCTGTTGGGGCGCGGTGATCCGATCGGCATCGAAGAAGAGGCAATCAAAAGGCCCCTCCAGCATTTTGACTGTGGCGGAGGCTTCGCCCTCCAGGAGAGTTACCGAATTCAGCAGACCTGCTCGCAGCAGGTTTTGGCGCGCCATTTCCAGCTTCAGGGGGTTGCGCTCGATGCTCACGAGCCGGCATTCACTGCGCGAACGGATTGCATCCGCCAACCAAATCGTGCTGTAACCATTCGATGTGCCGATCTCCAATATGCTTTGCCGGCGGGTTGCGCGAACGAGAATATGAAGCAGGGCCGCAGTTTCTGGTTCGAGGTTCAACATCCTTCGTTTACGGTCGCTTTCGCGCTGGTCATTTTCTGTGCCAAAGCGCTCTATTTCCGACAGGAGCTCGGCGAGCTTCGGATCAAGTTTTGGCTTGGCCTTCGGATTGGGGGATAGGGTCATCGGCCAAATCTCCACGATGATGCTTTGCAGTGCCGCCAAGGATAGTACGCCATTACTGGACTGAGACGCTGATTGCGCTTCGGTTAGACCGGGCCCAGGAGTTCCGGCCCAAGCCTGTAATGCCGCGTAGGGATTGAAGATCCCTACGGCGGCGGCATGCGCAAATTCCCCCAGCGAAAGAAAGGCCTTGACGCTCCATCTGCTTAATGTAAGTATACGTGAAGATGAAGTGGTACGATGCCAAAGGCGATCCCGCTTCTCGCCTGCGTCAGCGCAAGCACGCCTTGCTTCGTGGCCTCTCTGTTCCCCCCGACGCTCTGCCCGGCTCACTCGCCCTGGCTCACCACCGCTGCGGAAAACCCACCTGTCGGTGCGCTGATGGAGAGGGACATCCGGCGTGGTCGCTGACCTTCATGGTGGATGGCAAGAAGCGTGTCGAGCATATCCCGGAGCAATGGGTGGAGCAGATCCGCCCTCTGGTCGAGCAGGGACGCGAGTTCAAAGACGCGGTGGCTGAGGTCTTCGCCGCCAATGCCCAACTGCTGGCGCTGTGGCGCCGACAGTCCGTGAAAAAGAGGCCCAAGAAGAAATGAGCGGCTCACGATTGAGCCAGCGCGTGGGACTTTTTGGGTGATCATGGGTCTCACCCTGAGCGCGGAAGCTTCGAACAGGGTGAGTGAGGAAGTCGTCCTTCCGCCGCGGCTGAGCCGCAACCAGGCGTGTCACTGCGGTAGCGGCAGCAAATACAAGCGCTGCTGTTGGGAACGGGACGAAGCTCTTCGCCGGCAGCTGCGCGGCGCCGTGTTGCCCGCGTGGATTGATGATTCCCGCAGCAAACTCCAGCAGTTTGAGAAGTACGCCTGCAATGTCTTTGGCCTGCCCGATTTATTAGCCAGCCTGGTCGATCGTCGACGAGCACCCAAAATTCCTACCTTCGACGTGGTCAACAGCTTGTTTCACACTGCGCTGCTGCGCATCCCGAGCATCAATGCACTGGAAGGAGATTTGAAGGAGGGTGATTTTCAGAAGCTCATGGGCCGTCAGCCCACACCGGAGGCGAAGGCTTTCAGCGCCGATGTGGTGGCCAACGTTCTCGACAAACTGAAACTGGACGGGATCGGCAAAGCGATCGATGAGGTCATCGGCAAAGCGGAGCGAAATAAAGCCTTTCGCGACGGCAGTTACGGTGCGCTGCGTTGCGTGGCCATCGATGGCTGGCAACCGTTTTCCTCTTACGATCGGCATTGCTCCCACTGTTTGGTGCGCAAGGTCAAAGTGAAGCACCGCAGCGGTGAGCTCGAAGAGGTGGATCAGTATTACCACCACTATGTGGTGGCCCTGTTGCTGGGGCCGGTCCTCGATGTCGTGCTGGGGATCGAAGCGGTGCTCAATGAGGAAGCTCGTCGCGACATCGACCCCGAGCATGTCGGCCATGAAGGCGAACTGACCGCCGCGCGGCGTCTGATCGATTCCTTACACCATACCTACGGAGGGCTCATCGACGCCTTCGTGCTCGACGCCCTCTACGCCAATGGGCCAGTGATGACCCAACTCCATCGTTGCGGCTACGGCGGCTTTCTGGTGCTCAAGAAGGAAAAGGACGAGCCTTTCAAGGAAGCACTGACTCTCTGGCGGATGCAGGGACCGTGCGAGAAATACCAGGAGGCGGATCGCAAAGAGCAGGTGGAGTTGTGGGACGTGGATGAAATCGAGACGCTGAACACCTACGAAGGAAAAGTCCGTGCGATCCGCGCCGTGGTCACCCAGCCGGACGAAAAACCCTCGACCTGGTGCTTCGCCATCATCGGCCAGCGGGCGCGCCAACTGAGCCGCCGGACGGCGCTACAGATCATCCGGGCTCGTTGGCATATCGGCGTGTCCAGACAAAGGCACATTAACCAGTCGGTGAAAGTCCGACCGAGGCCAAAAGACTCAAGCCTCGTAGCTGGGGAGGCGCCGTGGAGCGAAAGCAAGACGGCGAGGCCCTCCGACAACATGCTCAGAAAGGAGTATGCGCAACTCACCAGGTTGCAACGTACAGTGAACGCAGATGTAGCCTCGTTACACGTAACTCCGGTGGCTGAGACTCTCGATAACGCGCGAAAGCAGCAAGAGCTGACCGAAACGAGTCTGATGCGGCGGCTCTCACCGGCGGGGTATCAGCGGCGACATGGTGAGAAGGAGGATGTGTCAACTGGAGAACCCCTCGGTGCCCGGCGAAGAAATCTCGCCGAAGAGGTGTCGGCTATAACCGTGAGTGGGAAATGTCGGCACAGGTACCAGGGTGACGGATCGGGTCGCAGTACTGTCGATGGACGTGCAGCAAAACACGTCCGGAGGGAAGGGCCCGGACCGGTGAGTACTCCGTTCGTCAAGGTGAGGCAGGGGTGAAATGATAAAAACACCCATCAGTCTGCAGGATCTGCGGCGACGGATTTATCGAAAGGCGAAGTCTGATCAGACGCATCGCTTCTGGGGGCTCTTCGTACACGTTACGAAGATAGAGACCCTGGAAGAGGCTTACCGAACGGCCAAGCGGAATGGCGGCGCCCCGGGCATCGATGGCCAGAGCTTCGAGGACATCGAGAAAGCGGGGCTGGCCGACTTTCTAACGGCAGTGCGGGAAGACCTCGTAACCGGCAGGTACGAACCCAAGCCAAACCGCCGGGTAGATATCCCGAAAGGGAACGGCAAAGTCCGGACGCTTCAAATTCCTTGCATCCGCGATCGCGTGGTACAAGGAGCGCTGAAGCTGATCCTCGAAGCTATCTTCGAGGCGGACTTCTGCCCGAACTCATACGGATTTCGACCCCGGCGTTCACCACACCGTGCCCTGGCGGAAGTCAGACGCAGTGTGTTGCGACGAATGTCTACGGTAATTGATGTTGATCTGTCCCGCTACTTTGACACGATCCGACAATCGGTGCTGATAGACAAGATCGCGAAGCGGGTCCAGGACCCACAGGTCTTGCATCTCGTAAAGCAGATCATCAAAGTCGGAGGAAAGGTCGGGGTCCCGCAAGGGGGCCCGTTTAGTCCGCTGGCGGCGAATATCTACTTGAACGAGGTCGATTGGGCCTTTGACACGATCCGCCGCAAGACGGCACAGGAACCCTACGAGGCGGTGAACTATCATCGGTTTGCCGATGATATCGTCATCACTATCAGTGGCCATTCCACTAAGCGAGGCTGGGCGGAACGCGCCCTGCAACGTCTCCACGAACAACTCGCACCGCTCGGTGTCGAGTTGAATAGGGAGAAAACTAAGGTGGTGGACACACTGAAAGGGGAAGCCTTCGGGTTCCTGGGATTCGACCTACGTCGCGTCCGTAATCCGGCATGGGGGTGCAACCCCGGCCAAGCTGTTGGTTGCGCAAATCAATGCCGTGCTGGCCGGCTGGGTCAAATACTTTCGGGTGGGTAACTCCAGTCGTGCCTTCAGTGAAGTGCGCGATTACGGAGAGATGAAGATCCGTACCCTGCTCACACGCCGGAAGCGGAGGCGAAAGTCTAGTGTCGGCTGGCGGCGATGGAGTAACGAATACCTCTATGAAGTTCTCGGTTTGTATTGGGATTGGACACTCCATCCCCTACCGGGAATAGAGAATTTTGCGCGAAAGTCGTCGCCATAACTCGACCAGACACATAACCCTTTCGACGAGACTCACTGGGTGAGCTGCTTGAGGGAAAACTTCACGAGCAGTTCTTATGGGGAGGGGCTGGAAACGGGCCGAGATATAACTCAGGCGCCGCGCCAGTCCCTTACCCGACAGGACACCGCCTTTAATCAATGGATCCAGCATTGGAACTTCGGGCATGTGTTCCGGCACACGCAGAATGCTCTACAGGCCGTGCTGCTTCTCTGGACGCTGGCCTTCAATCTGCTGCAGTTGTTCGTCTATCGCCGGCTGGGTCGTTGCCGCCGACCGAAGGATCCTACCGACACCATCCGTCACGTCGTCGAAGTCATGCTTCGCGAAGTGGCCACTCTGCCCGCGCCTATTCCTTGGGCCACGCTGCTGCTGAACACGAGCTGATGCGGCGCCGGACCCGCGCCAACGGGGCGGCGCGGACGCACCGGCTCCTAACCAGCCCGCATCTTCGCTTTGCGAGAGGAGGCTCGTTCACCCAAACAGAACCCCCTGTTGTGCTGACGGCCTCTTGTACTCCGCACCATTTCGCCTGAGCTGGCCAGCCCATCCGGGTAACGCCACTGCGGCTTGGGGCGGAACTCCTGGACCGGGCCGAGACGAATTGACAGCACGGGCCGGGCGGGAGCAGACTTGTGCGGCAAAAGGCAGGGAGGAGAAAAATGAGACTTCGTTTCGTGACATTGGGATTGGCAGCAGCCGGAGCCATCGCGCTGGGCGGCATAGCGTTTGCGCAAAACGTACCGGAGCAATTCGTCGTGAGCGGCAAGGGCGCCGAAAAGATTCAGGATTTCACGACGATCAACCTAGCTACGGCCGAGCGCATTGCGGAGTCGTGCGAGAAAGCGGCCACGACGCAAGGCGTGCAGATCAGCATCATGGTGCTCGATCATGACGGCAACCATGTCTACATGGACCGCATGGACGGCCAGGGCTATCTGAATATCATCACGGCGGACATGAAGGCGCGCACCGCGCTCATGAATCGCGCACCAAGCAAGCTCCTTATGAACCGGGTAATCCAGGATCCGACCTCGGAACTTCAGCTGATACAACTTGGCGAGTTTGCGAATTCCGGCGGGCTTCCCATCGTGGTCAACAAACAGTTGATCGGCGTGGTTGGCGTCGGCGGCTCCGCGCCGCGCCCGCCCGTTTGGAGCGATGAGATTTGCGGGCACAAGGCGCTCGAAGAAGTGATCGGGCCGTCGGTGGCGCCGTTGGTGGAAGACCTTCCGCCGCGCGAGAACCCCAATCCGGGCAAGGCGCCGGTTCCGAAGTTTGCGGCCGCCGCTTCACCCAAGACCAGCCTGCCCGCCGAATTTGTAGTGGGCGGCAAAGGCGCGGGTACCGTTTTTGACGGCAATCAGATTTCGCTCGCGGCGGCGAAGAAGATCGCGCGCGTGTGTCGCGACTGGGCGGCATCGAAGGGCGGCACGGCCTCGGTCTACGTCCTCGATAATGCCGGCGAATTCGTGCACATGGAGCGCATGGACGGTCAAATCTTCAACAATATCCGTACCGCGTTGTTGAAGGCGCAGACCTCACTGAAGACGCGCCAGCCCACATCCATGGCGAACGCGCAGCTCAAGAACAATCCGGCCGGCATTGCGCGGCAAACCACATATTTTAATCTCTTCACCAACGCGGGCGGCATCCCGATCGTTGTCGACGGGCAGATGATCGGCTCCGTCGGCGTGGGCGGCGGCGCGGGTGGCGGGGATGAGAATTGCGCGATCGAGGGGCTGAAGGCGACCTTCGGCGAGCATGTGACCCTTCCAGTTTATCCGACGACGGCGACCGAGGCGGGACCCCGGGGCTGAGATCGCTGCAGCCCGTTGAAAACGGCGCGCGCTGGACCGGTTATCTACAACCAGCGCGCGCAAAAGCTGCTGCCAGGAGAATTGACTTCCCGGACGGGAAATCAGTCGGGTTCGGAGTAGAATCGCTCGACGGCGTCTGCGATCCAGCCGGGATTCTGCCAGTCCGGGTACTTCATCTGAAATTCCGCCGACAGCAACTGCGCGGCTTCCTTGGAAGACTTTCCCTGAGCCTTGAGTTCTGCGACGCGTGATTGCACTCCCTTCAGGTAAGACTGCTCCTTGCTGACGAGCCCGGCGTCACTTACCTCGCCGTGTCCTGGCACGATCGTGCGCGGCTGAAGGGCCTCGAACTGATTCAGGATGGCCAGCCAGTGTTTTCCGCTCGCGTCTTGGTCGGGAAAGATGGGGAAAAAGCGGTTAACCACCACATCTCCCGTGAAGAGAACTTTATCTTCTTCGACGTAAATGGCGGTATCTCCGCGCGTGTGTGCCGGCCCCACCCAAAACAAGCGAGCCGTCACTCCGCCCAAATCGAGCTTCAGCTCGTGGTCGAAGAGGATATCGGGCGGACGAGGCTTGACGTCCTGCAAGAGGGCTTTGATTTCCGGAGTCCGCTTGCTGAAATTGCTGATGAACTCGGGTTGCTTTTGCTTTAGCTCTTTTTCTTGCACTTCGGAGCGAATGATCTCAGTGCTTGCCGGGAAGGCCTGGACGCCCGTGACGTGCTCCGGATGGAAATGCGTGGTCGTGAAATACGTGAAATAAAGGTCGGCATTCTTGCTGACCTTGGCGAGTTCGCGGAGGACGACTTGTCCATTTCTCGGTCCCATTCCAGCATCCACCACGAGCGTCGCTCGACTTCCCACGATGATGCCAATGTTCGGGACGAGGTTCACGCGCCCGTCCGGAATAACATAGACATGGTCGGACACTCGTATGGTCTTGTTTGCTTGCACGAAAGGCGGGGGTTGACTTTGGTTGTGACCGAGCGGGGCCGTCTCCTGCGCATTGCCTGCTAGAGCGGACGCGCAGAACGCACCGAATAGCGCAAGCATGAACGTAATTGCTGGCCGACGACGTTGGAGAAAGGGAGCCATGAATTCCTCTCGGCAGCTATAGTGATTCGGATTCCCCGGGGTTCAGGCAGGAGAGTATACACCTTGCTGCTCTTGTACGGCCGAGGCGCGGCGACATTGCGGCTAGGCGGCCCGGCGGGTTCGATGACATCGCAGTCGACCTGAGTAAAGCGCGGAGAGATTCTTCGCCCGCCTGGAAAATGGGGGCGCAGAGCGCGCCGAGGCGTCTCAGAATGGCAAATGACACGAACAGCTTCGGGGGTGCAGCTTGACATGAGTAGAGAATTTGAAATAGGGTCGCGGCGCTGTGAACTTGGAGCACTCCCTTCCGTGCCTGGCGCTGCGACTGACGCCTGGGCTTGGCGCGCGCCTGGCCGGCAAACTGCTGCGGCAATTCGGTTCGCCTGAGGGAATCTTCCGCGCGTCGCTGACGGAGTTAGAGGCGTGCCAATTGCCGGCGGCAGTGGCGCAGGCGATCTTCTCGAAAGCGGCATTTCGAGACGGGGAAAAGGAACTGGCGCAGGTGCGCAAGGCCGGCTGCCAGCTGATACAATGGGAAGAGAGCGCATATCCGAAGCGCCTGCTGGAAATCTACGATCCCCCACCCTTGCTCTATGTTCGCGGGAATGAGCAAGTTCTGAACCGCCACGCGATTTCTATCGTGGGGACGCGACGCCCGACCCTTTATGGGAATCAAATAGCGGAAAGGCTGGCGCGCGACCTGGCAGAGCACGGCCTGATCGTCGCCAGCGGACTGGCGCGAGGGATCGACAGCTCAGCCCACCGCGGCGCCTGCGCCGCCTCGCGCGGAGGAACGATCGGCGTCCTCGGTTCCGGCATCGACGTTATATATCCGAAAGAGAACCGGAAGCTTTTCGAGGAGGTCGAGAAGCGCGGTGCCATCATCACGGAATTTCCGATGGAAACTTATCCCGCGCCGGAGAATTTTCCGGTGCGCAACCGCATGGTGGCGGGGATAGCGCTCGGAGTGATTGTAGTGCAGGGAGCGCAATATTCGGGTTCGCTGACTACTTCGCGGCTGGCCATGGAGTTTGGCCGGGAAGTCTACGGCGTGCCGGGAAACGTTACCGAGCCGGTGAGCTTTGCACCGAACCAGCTGATTAAACAGGGCGCGAAGCTGGTGGCGGGCTGGGAGGACGTGGTGGAGGAATTGCCAACCGAGGTTCGTGCAGAGCTTTTCCCGGTGGAAGCAACCACCCGGGAAGAGCGCGCGTCCCTCTTCGAGCAGAACCTTTCGCCCATCGAGAAGCGACTTTTCGATCTGATTCGCATCGAAGAGCCGATTCACGTGGACGAACTGGTGGAATCGACGGGCTTGAGTTCTTCGGAAACGCTCGCCGCGCTGTGCGAAATGGAGATGCGCGGGATCATCCGGCAGATGCCGGGGAAGCAGTTTGTTCGCGTTCTCCTTTAGTAACGAGTTTTGCTTTAGGTAGCGGAAGGAGAGATAGTTACCCGCGAGAAGGGTTTTCAGTCTACAAAAAGGACTTATGGCACGTTCACTGGTCATCGTCGAATCGCCGGCCAAGGCGAAGACGATCAACAAATATCTCGGCCGCAATTACACGGTCAAGGCGTCGTACGGCCACGTGATGGACCTGCCCAAGAAAGAATTGGGCATCAATATCAAGCGCGGCTTCGAGCCAACGTACGAAGTCAGTCCCGAGAAGGCGCACGTCGTGGAGGGACTCCAAAAAGCGGCGCAAAAGTCCGAGGCGGTCTATCTGGCCGCCGACCCGGACCGTGAAGGCGAAGCGATCTGCGCGCACCTGGCGGAAGTTCTGAAGCCCACTATGGCCGCCAAGAACGGCTCGAATGGGGCGGGCAAGAAAAAGAAGAGGAAGCCGCGCAGGGGACAAGAGGAGACCGAGCTACGGCGGAATCATATTTTCCGGGTAATGTTCAACGAGATCACGCCGCGAGCCATTCGCGCCGCGTTCGAGCATCCCGGCGAGATCAATGAGAACCTCGTGGACGCGCAGCAGGCGCGTCGCGTGCTGGACCGCCTGGTGGGATACAAGATTTCACCGCTCTTGTGGGACAAGGTGCGGCGAGGCCTATCGGCCGGGCGCGTGCAGACCGTGGCGCTGCGGCTGATCGTGGAGCGCGAACGCGAAATCCGCGCGTTCACGCCGGTGGAATACTGGACGCTGCACGCGCAGCTCGCAGCGGCCGAGCCGCCTTCGTTCGAGGCCAAGCTGGCCAAGTACAAGGGCGAAGATATCGAGGTCCACACACAGGCAGAAGCCGACGCAATCATCGCGGCGGTGGAAAAAGCGCGCTGGCAGATTTCGGAAGTTACGCAAAAAGAGAAGCGACGCCATGCGCAGCCGCCATTCACGACTTCGAAGCTGCAGCAGGCCGCTTATAACCGTCTGAGGTATACGGCGAAGCGGACCATGGCGCTGGCGCAGCGGCTGTATGAAGGCGTGGAGCTGGGCGCAGAGGGCTCGGTGGCGCTGATCACCTACATGCGCACCGATTCGGTGCGCGTGTCGAATGAGGCGCTGGCGCAGGTGCGCGAGCTGGTCGGCACGGAATTTGGCCCGAACTACCTGCCGGAGAAGCCGAATTTCTACAAATCGAAGAAGGATGCGCAGGACGCGCACGAAGCGATACGTCCGACCGACGTCGCGCGCAAGCCTGCCGACGTCAAACCTTACCTCAGCGACGATCTCTTCAAGCTCTATCAGCTGATCTGGCAGCGGTTCGTTGCTTCGCAGATGGTTCCGGCGGTTTACGACCAAACCAGCATCGATATCACCGCCGGCGATTACCTCTTCCGGGCCACCGGCTCGGTGATGAAGTTCGAAGGCCATCTGGCGGCGTATCAAATCTCGACCGAGCGCGAAGACGACGAGGCCGCCGAAAGCGACGAAGGCCGCAGGCTGCCGCCGGTGACCCAAGGCGAAATTCTCCGGCTCGAAGCGCTTCGGCCCGACCAGCACTTCACCGAGCCGCGGCCGCGTTATTCGGAAGCGACGCTGGTGAAGGAGCTCGAAGATAAAGGCATCGGGCGGCCGTCCACGTACGCGTCGATTATCTCCACGATCGTAGAGCGCGAGTACGTCACCAAGGACCAGGGACGCTTCACGCCGACGATGCTGGGCGAAAAAGTGAGCGATCTGCTCGTGAAGAGCTTCGAGGATATTTTTGACGTGAGATTCACGGCGCGCATGGAAGAAGAGCTGGACGAAATCGAAGAGGGCCGGCTGCGCTGGAAAGATTCGGTGAAGGAATTTTATTCGCGTTTCGAGGAGGATCTGGAGCAGGCCAAGGGCGATATGGAGTCCTATAAGGCCGGCATACCCACTGGCAAGAAGTGCGAAAAGTGCGGCCAGGGGGAGTTGCTCGAGCGCATCAGCCGGCTGGGATTTTTCCTGGGCTGCTCGAGATATCCGGACTGCGACTTTATCGAGGACCTCTCGCCCGAAACGGGCGGCGAAGGCGAAACGGAGACGCCCGCCTGCGATAATTGCGGACGGGAAATGGTGGTGAAGCGCGGGCGGTGGGGACCGTTCCTGGCGTGTTCGGGTTATCCGGACTGCAAGACGACGCGGCGGCTGATCTCCGGGACGCGTCGCGCTCGGCAGCCCGACGTGCCGCTAAACGAGAATTGCCCCGAGTGCGGATCTCAGCTCGTGCTCAAGCATGGACGTTACGGCGAGTTCATCGGGTGCACGGGTTACCCCAAGTGCAAATTCATCCGCTCCAAGACGCTCGGGATCAACTGTCCGAAATGTGGAACGGGCGAACTTGTGGAGCGCCGGGCGAAGAAGGGACGGCGCCGCGTCTTCTACGGCTGCAATCGTTACCCGGAGTGCGATTTCACCACGCCACACAAGCCCATTGCCGAGCCTTGCCCGAAATGCGGCGCTCCGTTTATTGTGGAGAAGCGCACGAAGACCGAGGCTGTACGGACCTGCCTGAAGGAAGGCTGCGATTGGGAAATCGCGGCTCCGGAATCGGAACAGAA
>QHYQ01000474.1 GCA_003224175.1 Acidobacteriota bacterium | reverse complement strand
TTTTGTAATCCCCGAAATCGACGACCGCATCGAAATCGACATCCGCCCGGAGGACCTAAAAATCGACACGTTCCGGGCGGGAGGCCACGGAGGACAAAACGTCAATAAAGTGGAGACGGCCGTGCGCTTCACCCACCTGCCCTCCGGCATCGTGGTGCAATGTCAGGCGGAGCGCAGCCAGCATAAGAACCGCGAATTGGCCATGAAGCTCCTGCGATCGCGCCTGTATGAAGCGGAGATCGAGAAGCGCCAACAAGCCACGCGGAAGCTCGACGAGTCCAAGCTGGAAATCAGCTTTGGCAGCCAGATTCGCACCTACACGTTGCAACCGTATCGCTTGATCAAGGACCATCGCACCAAGTTCGAGATGGGCGATGTCGACCGCGTACTCGACGGCGATCTTGATCCCTTCATCCGCGCATTTCTCCTGGCCCGCGCCGGCCGGGGCGTCGCTGTGAAGGCCGGTGCCGCGGAAGGGGATGAGCGCGACCGGGAATAGACCACTGTGCCGGAATCTGAAGTCTTAGATCTCAAATTCGCGCCCTGCGTTCCGTTGTCGCTGCGATTCCTTCGTGCAGACATGCCCGGATGGCCTGCTCGTCCTGCGTTGACTGTCTCTGCCCCCTGTGTTAGCGTCGCCCTTGCACGAACTTCGCCCTCGCGTCATCTAAGTTTCGTCAGGTACTCAGGTCCCGAAGGAGCAATAGTTTGAGCCAAAAAAAGCGGAATTTTCTGTTCACTTCAGAATCCGTTACCGAGGGTCACCCCGATAAAATCGCCGACCAGATTTCAGACGCCGTCCTGGATGCGGTTCTTTCTCAGGACGCCATGGGTCGAGTCGCCTGCGAAACCCTGGTCACCACGGGTCTGGCCATGGTCGCCGGGGAAATTACCACCTCCGCGGTCCTCGATTACAGCGAGATCGTGAAGCTGGTGCGGCGGCTCGCTGAAGTTCGCAAGGCGGGACACCTGCCGTTTCTGCGGCCCGATGGCAAATCGCAGGTCACCGTCGAATACGTCGACGATCGCCCGGCACGCGTCGATTGCGTGGTGATCTCCACGCAGCACAGCGACTCCGTATCCAACCGGGAAATCCATGAGAGTATCGTAAAGGAAGTGATCCAGCACGTCGTGCCTCCCACCCTGCTCGACTCCCGCACCAAGTTCCATATCAATCCCACGGGCCGATTCGTTGTCGGAGGACCCATGGGTGACGCCGGGCTTACGGGCAGAAAAATCATCGTGGATACTTACGGCGGCTACAGCCGGCATGGCGGTGGGGCGCTCTCAGGCAAGGATCCGACCAAAGTCGATCGCTCGGCCTGTTATATGGCCCGCTACGTGGCCAAAAACCTGGTCGCCTCCGGGCTGGCTCGCCGCGCAGAGGTGCAGCTTGCCTACGCTATTGGCGTAGCGGAACCGGTCTCGGTCATGGTCGACACTTTCGAGACGGGCATGATCCCCGACGAGCAGATGACGGATTTAGTTCGCGCCCTATTTTCGCTCACACCTCGCGGCATCATCGAGAGCCTGGACCTACGGCGCCCCATCTACCGTCGGACGGCTGCTTACGGGCATTTTGGCCGCAGCGAGCCAACGTTTACCTGGGAGCGTTCTGATAAAGCCGAAGCGCTCCGCAAGGCCGCCGCAGTCCGTGGCGCTGAAGTCGGCGCTCGTTAATTGCCGCACAAAAACAGTTCAACATTCTTTTGGGGGAACCGTGGCAACCATGCATTCGCTCGGCGGCGACGTCAAAGATCTGGCCTTGGCCGAGAATGGGAAGCGGAAGATCGAGTGGGCCAATCAGCAGATGCCCGTTTTGCAGTTGATCCGCAAGCGGTTCATCAAGGAGCAGCCGCTCAAGGGCATGCGGCTTTCCGCTTGCCTGCACGTCACCAGTGAAACCGCCAACCTGGGCATCACGCTTCGTGACGGCGGCGCCGAAGTCGTGCTCTGTGCCTCGAATCCCCTTTCCACGCAGGATGAAGTTGCCGCTTGCCTAGTGAAGGACTACAACATCCCCACTTTCGCCATCAAAGGCGAGGACAACGCCACTTACTACTCTCATCTGGGCGCCGCGTTGGAAAATAAGCCGCAAATCACCATGGACGATGGCGCCGATCTGGTCACCACGTTGCTCACCAAGCGCCTCGATCTGGTGCCCAACGTCATCGGCGGTACCGAGGAGACCACCACGGGGGTCATCCGCCTGCGTGCCATGGCCAAGGACGGCACGCTCAAGTACCCCGTCATCGCCGTGAATGATGCGCTCACCAAGCACCTCTTCGATAATCGCTATGGCACCGGCCAGTCCACAATTGACGGAATCCTGCGCGCCACCAATCTCCTCCTCGCCGGCTTGAAATTGGTCGTCGCGGGCTATGGCTGGTGCGGCCGCGGCATCGCTATGCGCGCCAAGGGTCTCGGTTCAGACGTGATTGTCACCGAAGTCAGCCCGGTGCGCGCGCTCGAAGCCGTCATGGATGGATTCCGGGTCATGACCATGCCGGAAGCGGCCAAAATCGGCGATATCTTCGTCACCGCGACGGGGAATAAATCCGTGCTCGGCGCCGAGCATTTCGAAAAGATGAAGGATGGCGCCGTCCTCTGCAATTCCGGCCACTTCAACGTGGAGATCGATATCCCCGCGCTGGAACGGCTGGCCACCAGCAGAAAGCCGGCCCGGCCGTTCGTGGACGAATACGGCATGAAAGATGGCCGACGGCTTTATTTGCTCGGCGAAGGCCGGCTCATCAATCTCGCCTCCGCCGAGGGTCATCCCGCCGCGGTCATGGACATGAGCTTCGCCAATCAGGCGCTTGCCTCCGAATATCTGGTCAAGCACGGCTCCGAGCTCATGCCGCAGGTTTATCCGGTGCCCGAGCCGATCGATCGCCAGATTGCCAAGCTCAAGCTCGAATCCATGGGAATTCTTGTTGATAAGCTTTCTCCGGAACAGGAGCACTATCTGGCCTCCTGGTCCGAAGGCACTACTTAGAGACGGCTCCTGTGCCGCGCTCGGCAAATCCAAAAAAGGTCGTGCCCCCTGCAATCGTTTCCGGCGCCCTCGGAGATATGCAGGATTGGACCGCTCTGGCCCTAGATACGGCGAAGACGCGTGGCGCGTCCTTTGCCGACGCTCGCGTGGTGGACATCCGTTTACGCGACCTCAGCACGAAAAACGGCGAAGTAGGCACGCTCGCCGAGAGCGAGTCGCTGGGACTCGGCATACGCGCTCTCGCCAACGGCTGCTGGGGCTTCGCTTCGAGCGATGTTCTCACGCGTGAAGGGGTGCAGGCCTGCGCCGCCCAGGCCGTGGCCATTGCCCGCGCGTCGGCCATGGCCAAGCGCGCCGATACCCAGATGGTTCCTGAAAAAGCCTATGTCGACACCTGGCAGAATCCCTACGTCAAGGACCCATTCCAAATTCCGCTCGAGCGCCAATTGGATTTGCTTTTCGCGGCCGATTACGCAATGCGTCGCGTGAAAGGCCTAACCCTGGCCGAAACTTCGATGCAGTTCCGCCGCCTGGAACAATGGTATGCCTCCACTCTCGGCTCTCAAATTCATCAGCTCAAGGTGCAATCGGGAGCTGGCATCGTTGCTACGAGCTTTGCCCACGACGAAATTCAAAAGCGCTCCTACCCCAATAGCTTCGGCGGACAGCATCAGCTTGCCGGCTACGAGCTGGTGGAGGCGCTCGATCTGCCCGGCAATGGGCAACGCGTCGCCGAGGAGGCCCTCGCGCTGCACAAAGCCGCCCAGTGCCCGGAAGGCGAGCGCACTATCATTCTCGAAAGCTCGCAGCTCGGGTTGCAAATCC
>QHYQ01000473.1 GCA_003224175.1 Acidobacteriota bacterium | reverse complement strand
TACGAACTTCATATTTCCAACCCTTGTTACCTCCGGTGGCGCGTACCTTGTGAGCATTTTCGCGGAACCCACAAGTCAGCCACAGCCATGCGCGATCATCGGTTACGAAGGCGTAGCTACTTTCAACATCTCCAACGTGATTGTCGATTGCCAGCACAACGATTGGATCTGGATTGATGCCCCGAATACCGCGAACAATTTCGGAACGGCCGCACTTCCTCCTGCCACACCGCCGTCGCACGATACGAATTTCCCCGGGGGCCGGCAATTTGCGGCTACTTGGACCGATAGCGTCGGCCAAAAGTGGCTCTATGGCGGCTGGGGACTCGAAGTCTCGGGTAAGACTCCGCCAGACCTTCCCGGCCTCCTGGACGATCTCTGGCTCTATGATTCCGGTTCCAACGGCTGGATTCCCGCCGGCGTGCCGATTAACACCGCTACTCAAGGCACCGTCACAACCGACAAGGCGGACCTCACTATCGATCAGAACACTGGCGAGCCCAGTGGGTTCAATCCCGGTGGACGCTGGGGCAGCATCAGCTGGAGCGACGGCTCCGGCAATCTGTGGCTGTTTGGCGGCCAAGGCGCATGTGCGTGTAGTGGAGGCACTGGACTGCTCAACGACCTCTGGGAATTTACTCCCGGCAGCTATGACGTGACCACTCCGGCGCCACCTGCTTCACCGACCCACATTGGATCCTATACAGAGACAGGAACCTGGACGAAGGTGCCAACTCCGGCAGCAGCGAGTTGGGGTACCCTAGGCGTAACATTAGCCTCAAACTTGCCCGGCAAACGCTGGGGAGCGGCATTCACTACGGATTCCTCAGGCAACGTCTGGGTCTTCGGAGGCCAAGGACTCGATGGGTCGTCAGTCCCAGGCAATCTGGGACTACTGAATGACCTCTGGAAATACACGATAAGCACTGGGCTATGGACCTGGATGGGCCCGACAAACTCGAACTTGGGCCAGAACAATGGTGTTTACGGCACTCAGGGGACGCCATTAGTGGCCAATGCGCCTGGGCCCGGGGGACGCCAGCAGGCTATGCTGTGGGTGGACAATGCGGCTGGGAACGTGTGGCTCTTTGGCGGACTCGGCCTCGACTCCGCCGGCACGCGAAATCCAGGTGCCCTCAGCGGTTTGGCTAATGGCACCGCCACTCCCGACGGCGCGCTGCTGAACGATCTATGGAAATACAACATCGCCAGCGGCCAGTGGACCTGGGTCTCCGGCGGCGGCGCCACCGGCCTTGCCGATCAGGCCGGCCTTTACGGAACGCAGCAGGTACCCGCGGCCGGCAATACGCCCGGTTCCCGCTGGGGCTCGGCGGGTTTCATAGATCCCCTGGGTAGCGTTTGGCTCTTTGGCGGCTGGGGATATGGTTCCTCGACTGCCAGCAGCACAGGCTATTTGAATGACGTCTGGCAATACGTAACTAGCACTGGCCAGTGGCTCTGGTGGAAAGGTTCTTCGGACGTCAATCAGGCCGGCTTTTTCCCGAAGGATATCCCGCCGTCATGGGGTGTCCCGTACGTGAAGAACACTCCGGGCGGCCGCTTCGGTGCAGCCTATTGGAAGCAGGATCCGGTCGACTTCTACTTCTGGCTCTTTGGCGGGGAAGGGTTCGACGCCGGTGGAGCTCGTGGTCGTCTGTCGGACCTCTTGACCTACCTGCCCTTCCCGAAGCCGCAGTAAGGGCGATACGCTGAGAGAGGAAAAGAGATCCTTCTCAAGGTCACATCGAGTATACGAGGGTATCAGTAGCTCGCCCGGAGAGAAGCCCAGCCGGGACAGGACCGCTACGAATTTGTAGTTGACCGACCGCTCAACTCCCAAGTTATTTTCTTTACCGAAGAGCGATCTTCGAATGGAATGGACTCTGGCACCAAAGGGTCCTTCAGTCCTGAACCCCCGAGCATTTTCAGGATGCGCTCTGGAATCTTGAAAAGCACACGGAAGCCGGCGACCCGGACACGCGATTCAATCGACAGTGAAGTGCGCCGCCAAAACAAAATTCCTATTGATCGGTGTTGAAGATGTCGGCAGCCGCTTTCCACTCGCCGTTGGCTTGTTTCTTCCAAGCCACGACATACTTCCCACGCATCGCTGCGGTCTTCCCGGCCTGATCTGCAAGGGTCAGATCAAAGGTGCCGATTTCGTAGGCGAGATCGGCGGAGCGCGCCACTTCAACCTTAGTCGATCCGAAGCGCAGACTGTAACCAGGGTTGGACATCAACTGTGACCAAACCTTTCGGATTTGATCCTTTCCCGTAGCGATGGGTGCATTGAATGGAAGCACGGAAGCATCGTCGGTGTAGAAGGAGACACATTTATTGAGGTCCTTTGCACCAGCGGCTTCCGACCACGCAGCGACAGTTTCCCGAATCGCCTGCTCATCTGACGAACGCGCAGCAGCTTGTTGCACTTCACACCTCCTCATGTCCTGGACGTTGGACGATCTCGCAATCGCCGGGTTTGGCACGGTTATATAGTTCCACTCACTGCACCGAGCACGAAAAAGAGATAAGAACTCGTGAGGGGTTTGTCAAGGAACACAACCTCTAGGTCCTCTTCGGCGATTCTTACTCAGGTTGCTGGTTCTTGATCAGCTTATCCAGGCGCTTGGCAACGTACAGACACAGTCCGCCTCCAGAGAAGAATACGAGAGCGACCAGCCCGATCACTGGACCCAAGAGTTTTTCGGCGCCGATTCCGCCTGGATGCTGAAACATGTCAACGACGATAAGTGCCGAGAGCAACCCCAAAAAGATGCACATGATCCCCGCAATTATGAAGACGACTTTTCCGATCACGAAAGTCCCCCAAAAGGCGGCGTGGATCGAGTTAGTTTTCGATAAGGCGTTTATCGGGAGTTCAGTTGAAGCCGCCGCGTCGAACCTTACTTGTTCGGTGCTGGATTCTTACCGGACGGAACTGATTTGGCTGAATTGCCGTCAGACGGAATC
>QHYQ01000472.1 GCA_003224175.1 Acidobacteriota bacterium | reverse complement strand
TCATCTGTTCTTTCCCATTAGAACAAGGGGTGTTTTTGGAGCCACTTGCGGACGAGGCTCACGGTGTCCCTATATTGGTCTGTTGCAGACCGATATAGCTTGCTCGCCGTCAATGGCGCGGGCCCTCTTATCGCGCGTTTCTGGCGCGAACTTCTTTCGAAAGTCCCTGGCAAAACGGAATTGCCGAGCGTTGGGTCGAAAGCTGTCGCCGCGACCTGCTCGACCACGTGATCGCGATGAATGAGGCCCATTTGAAACGCCTACTCTCGGAATATGTTAGCTGCCGCTCGCGGTGGTGTGACCGCGCTGCCAAGGCTCGGTGGCCTTCATCCCCTTCAAGGTCCGATGCGACGAGTGCGGGAAGGAGTATGTCTATAAACCCACAGAAGTGCTGAGAGTCGAACAAGAGCCTCCTGCGTCGTTCACTCCACATCCGCTATTTCGGGACGACGGCACCGACCCTAATCCGCGTGTCGCGGATGTGCCCCCAAAGGATGCGAGACACTGAGGTCGCCAACCAAATCCTCAGAGACTTAGTCGTCGTGCTGCTGATCGTGGCCCCTGTCTCAGCGGCCTGACATCAGACGGAGGGCCATCTCAATCCCTCCCCACAGGACAAGCCCGAAAACCGAGAGAACGGCAATCGCTACGGCGACTTTCTTCCCTGTGTTGGTTGAAGATTCTTCTGCCTGAAATAAGCTCGTCATTGCTTCCCCCTTGCAAGGTCACTACAGGAGCACGCCCTAGGCATTTGACGAGGAGCACCCAGCGCTGAGCGATCCCTGACCTCATTGCCACTGAGATTCGCCGGAATGACAATCCAGGTCCTTGCCCTTGGTCAACAACCATGTCAATTTTTTGTAATTCCTAACGAAGGGAAGCATCAGCAGTAAGAGCTCGCCTTGACTAAAGTGGCAGCTCCACTCGCCGGGATCGCTCTAATTTAATTCGGTGTGGTTGCTCACAGGTCGCGTGGACGATTCAACTTTTCACGGCTGTGATCTTCACTCGGTGGGTTTTAGCAAGCAGAAGATAGCACAACTTCAAAAATTACATCTCGAATCTTGAGCGCTACTCGACCCACCAGGGAGAGCGCTCAGGCCAATGCCGAAGGGCATCCGTAGCCCATGCGGTGGTCTTATCGGTGTGGCAGGAGGTGCAAGCGTTGGGAATTTTGTATTGATCCGTCATCGCGGGCGTGATGAACGCGAAGGTGTGAGCGCTGACGAAAACGCCCGGAATCGTGACCTCGACCTTGGGCATGTGGCATGCGACGCATTCGCTACCCGTGGAGCCGTCTTTGTGGTGCGTGTGCTCTGCGAGTGTCGCCTCGCGAGGTCCGTTCCGCGAGCCAGAACCGTGGCAATCCAGGCATATTTGGTTCACAGGCTTTCGAAGCTGTGCGTAGTTATCCGTGCCATGGACATCGTGGCAGTCAAAGCATGTGACGCCACGGCGGTACATCACGCTTTGCACGAAGTCATTGCCCTGCATGCGGTTCTTGTGCGCCGTGCCATCTGCAAAATGAGTGAACGTAGTCTGGCCGAGATTGTGCTCTTCAAGCTGCCAATAATCCTGGAGGTTGAGTCCGATATGGAAGCCGACCGGCCAGTCGTAATATTTTCCTTCGATGGGACTGGTGAGCGGGCGTCCTTGCGAGTGGCACTGGATGCAGGTGTCGTTGGCGCTGATGTAATCCATTCGCGCCGGATTCACTATGTTGCCCCGCGTGGGTTGCTCGACGTGCGTACTGCCAGGACCATGACACTTTTCACAGCCCACGTTCCACTCCGCCACTTGCTTGGTCTGAATGTCGTAATTAACAGAATGACAGCCGTCGCAAGTCGGCCCGGTCGGCCGCTTCATATTGTCGGGAGGATAGAGCGTGGACCTCCAATCGGTTCCGTTTGCGACAAAGTATAGATTCGCCATAGGA
>QHYQ01000471.1 GCA_003224175.1 Acidobacteriota bacterium | reverse complement strand
AAAATTGATTGCTTCGGCAACTCCCTGGGGCGTGGTAAGCGTGGCCCCGTCTTCGGTAATCGGTTCCGCACGAGGAATCCCGAATCCTAAGACGCCTCCATTCCAACTACCTTTCGCACCTAAGGTAGCTTCCACAGTCTTGACGAACGCGGCGGGCTCACTTGATTGTGCAGGCGCGGGCTTGCCGAGCGGAGTCTGGGAAACCGACAACGCTGCACGAAGCGATTTCGCTAGTTCGACTACTGGACCATGTCCAAGATAGTGCATGTAGAGAATCTGCGGGGTCTCGTCTAGAACGTGATTGTGGACGGCAGTGATGTCGAAATTCGCTGCTCGTAATTTGAGCATCACCGGGTTCACTTCTTTTTCCAGGAGAACGAGATTGCCCATCACCATGGCGTGTTCATCGCTTCCGCTGAATGCAGCCCAGGAGCCGAGCGCCAAACCGGGACGTACTTCAATATCGCCGATCTTGACGTGTAGGTCCGTGCGAGGAAATCCGACGCGATACACGTCTCCAGATTTCTGTCCGGGACGGCCCAAGACTTCATCAATTTTCGTGGTGTCAAACCCCTGTGCTGGAAGAATCCCTGGAACGATCAGAATCCAAAACAAAGCGACCAAGTAATTTTTAAACATGTCTTACTCCTGATACAGATGGCTTTTCCTTTTCACTGTAATGATTCGCGTTGCTGCCGCATCACGTGTCAGAATCGCGTCACAATGTGGTAACAGATTTGTCGCTCTTGGTTTGGCACGTTTCACCTCACATACCAGACACTGCAACTACCAGATTAGTTTGAACGCAAACTGAATTTGCCGGGAGGTGGTTTGCGTTGATGTGATCAGGCCGGCGCTTGAAACGGGTAGCCCAGTCTGATCGAAGACGGCCAAGTTTTCCGTCGGCGAGGCAAAGTTGGCCCGGTTAAGAATGTTGAAAAATTCCGCACGGAACTGAGCGTTGAAGCTCTCAGAAATGCGCTTCACAGGATTGTTCTTGAATACCGAGAAATCGAGATTCGACACCCCTGGCCCAATCAGTCTATTTCGACCCAGGTTGCCCCAACGGTTGCCGCCCGGAAAATCGAGGCACTGAGTCTTGATATAGGTATTGGGATTGCCGGGATTGGTCAAGGTGGTGCATCCCGGTCCTCCAGCAAAAATCGGCGGCTCGCTCGTCTCGTCCAATTTCATTCCCGCGGGGTCGCCTCCCAGAATTGGCGTAAAGGGCTGGCCCGTGCTCGCCTTGTAGACGCCGCCGAACTGCCAGCCAGTCAAAGGCCATTTGAGAAGGCCAGAACTCGACGAAGGGCTGGGCACCTCCCACGTGAAGCTTAGAACGAATGCTTGCGCCACGTTGAAGTCCGAGAGTCCCCGAGAAGTGCGTTGATCGAAGAACAATTCGTTGAAGAGTCCATTTGGGAAAGCATCGTCGGCCTCTGTGGCTGACAAAGTATCGATGCTCTTTCCCCAGGTGTAAGCTGCATGAAACTGAATCCCATGGCTCACGCGCTTAGCAAGGTCTGCCTGCAGCGCCTCGTAAAAAGAATTGGCCTGCCACAATGTGGAATCGATCCGGCCAAAATTCGGATTCAAGGTTTGGCTGGTCGCGGTTGGTGGAAACACGTACCCTGCAGGTGTGAGCGTGGGCAAGACCATATCGATGTTATCCATGCGATAAGGCAAATGGACGCCGCGCGAACCGACGTAGCCAACCGTAAGCGCGAGGGTCGACGATAGCTCACGCGCCACACTCAAATTCCACTGCATCACGTAGTTGCGTTTCGGATGTTGTTCCACGTAGGTGCCCAAAGCAGATCCCGCTTGCTGGCTGAATTGTACAAAAGCGCCGGTTGGAAACGAGCCCGCGGGGAGCACATTGGCGAAGACCGAATTTACAAACGGTGCTGCGCGCTGGAAAGACAGATTGAATTCATAGGGCAGTGGCAGCACGTCGAAAACACCGAATCCGCTGCGCACTAGCGTCTTTCCGCCGCGCGGATTCCACGCGAACCCGATGCGTGGCTCGAAATTCCGAAGCGTCGGATTATGAAAGAAGGGCGCCCCGACGCGCGGCACCGCATCCGTCAAGTTCTGCAGGTTGGAAATTCGATTATGCGCCTCGGTCGGTACAGTCACCATTTCATAACGCAAGCCGGCATTGAAGATGAAGTTTCTGTGTAGCCGAATATCGTCCTGAACGTAGGCGCCGACGAGAGTCTGGCGCAATCCGATATCCGGCACGGAGGGAGTCTGGATTCCCTGGAAGGCCGTGGGCTTATTCGTAAGGAGATCGGCTAGCGAGTCGAAACGGAAGTTGCCATTTACATTCCCGAACGATAACTCATTATCCTGCATCCGCTCGACCACGGCGCCCAGGCTTATCGCATGAATGCCGCGAGTGAGAAAAACGTCGTCGCCACCTTGAAATGAGTTCCACGCCAGTGACCTGCTGGAGGAACGAAAGCCTTGGGCTGTAGGGGCTCCTGTGAAATTGGTCACACCGGGTACGGCGCGCACTTCACCGGCGAATTCTCCAGGCACGAATGCATAGGACGCATCGAACATGAGCGGATTCAAGACGCTCGATACCTTTCCTTGGATTCCCACCGCGCGGGTGAAGCCGAACCGCAGGGTATTCAAGGTGCTTGCGCTGAATACGTGCGCCTCGTGAAGACTGACGACCTGGCGCGCCGACACAATGTCCGAATGCAATTCGCTGAACTCGTCGGGCTGGACCGTCTTCGAACTGTCGCGCATGTAGGTCGCTTGGGCGCTGTCCGACGCCGAGAATTTGTGATCCAGCCGGACGGTGAAGTAGTTCTCATTCGTAACCTGCTGCCCGGCGAAGGTGAAGATGCCGGTATCGCCTGCGCCCAAGAGGGGGCCATTCGGCAAGGGATAAA
>QHYQ01000470.1 GCA_003224175.1 Acidobacteriota bacterium | reverse complement strand
GACCAGCATACCGGCGAACGAATAGGTCGACTGCCAACTTGATTTGCGTGCAGGCTATGCCGCAATTCGGCCGTCGGCTCAAAGCCCCAACCTTTCGAGCGCACGTCCCAGTGTCATGTAGTGGTGACCCACGGCTCGTGCCGGTGGGCCGCACGATTTTTCATGCGGATGAAGTTTTGGCGAGGCACACCGCTTAACTCCGGCCTTTCGTCGCCTCCTGCCGGGATTGCGGTACGAACCAGCGAATCGCGATTGGGAGATAACGGACTTCGAACATTCTCCTCACGGCTGGAAAAAGGCTCGTCGCTTCGTGGTTGCGCGGCGATTCATCGAACCGGAGGAAGCCGAGACTACTTTATTTGCTATGGGACGCTATGTTTATCGGGCCTGGGTTACCAACCTGCCGCTGACCCCAGCCGGGATCTGGTAATGCAGGGAATATTGTTACGCGGAGTTGTGCAGCTGAGTTGCCGGCTATCTCGATTTCCACCTGAAAGATCCGCTGATTCCGTAGGCGGCAGTTGCCCACATAATCGTGAGGGCTTTCTTGCGCCAAAGACACCGATCGAAGATGGACGTCACGTTGTCTAGCGTTGGAGATCGGAGAACGATTCGTCAGTGCGCGCGAGTGCGTGGCGCGAATCCTCACCATGAAAGCAACGCAGATCTATATGCATTGGATCTTCCAGTGGAACTGGAAGCTCAGGAATCAGCAGTGTCTCCGAAACTGCACTCCGGGCGCTTCAAGACTACCGATAAGCTGATTGCCTCGCCGAGGCGGACACTTTTATGCGGGGCAGATACCCCTGGAAATGAATCCTGGCGCGGCCTTCAGAGGCAGACTCCGCATAACAATATTCCCTGCATTACCACACAAATGCTGTCAACAGCATTTGTGTGGCATTTTTACGATGGGCGCGCGGAGATGGAACCACGGATTCGCGAACTGCGCGAAGACTTCGCCTTGCGCAAGATTCCCACAGCATCTTTCGCGGCCAATGCCCTTTTTCTGGAAATCGTTCGACTCGCCTACAACTTAGTCACCGCTTTTCAGCGGACTTGCCTTGAGGAATCTTGGCAAAGCCTCACTTTACAAAGGCTCCGCTACAAGTTATTCATGCTCCCCGGCGAGCTGACTCGTCCCAAAAATCGCCCTGTGCTTCGGCTCAGACCCTCACCGATCATTGATGGCTTGCCAGAAAAGATCCTTGCCAAAGTTAGCAAAATGAGACCTCTGGAATCCTGAATTCCTAGCCACACCTAGGCTTCTAAAACCACTGGAGGACTGACACCGCAGCCATGAGAATCAAACGACTGCTGCAAATACTTTGAGGTCAAATCCGCATTTTCCGGCCTTTTTGGGGAAAAGTGGTGAAATTCACGCCGGATTTAAGTCTCACTTAACCGTGGCGGCGACGCGAAGGATCTGTCTTTGGATAGAAGAACGCAAGTCCTTGGGGAGGAGGTCCGCTTGTTCGAGCGATTTCCAGCTTGCGGCGGTCTTCTGTGCAGTCTCGACGGCGATCTTCCAGAGCGGGCTTACTGGAATTCTTGCCTTGTCGGCGAAGCGGCGCATCTGGTCCGGGGTGATCTCAGAGAGGCTGCGGCTATCGCCGAAGCTCAGGCCGAGTTTGTCGTTGGGAATATAGGGCAGCGTGGAGACAAAATCGTAGCCCGGCGACAGGACGGGCGTACGGCGGTTGGGATAAAGGAGGGACCAGTTCTTGAGATGCATGTCGGCGTTGCCGATCAGTACGGAGAATACGAGGCGGCGGACGAATTCGAGTACGTCGTCCTGGCCGATTTCCGCCCAGAGGACAGCGGCAATGTTCGCGTAGCTGTGGCGTTTATACTTGTCGTTGGGAAATTCCCCGAAAACTTGTGCGAAATCCTCCATGTGAACGGGCTCCCCACCCGGCAGTCGGTCGAACCGCTTCACGGCGAGCGCCCGGTCTTCCACTGTATGCACTTGTTCGGGCAGTCCTTTGATGCTTGCTATATCTACGAGCTTGTTTTCAGGGACGGAGATGCCGACGCGCCTGGCCAGTTCCATCATCGCAAATTCATTCTCGGGAACCGCCTTATAGCGGGCTGAAGGCAGCTTGACGATCCACGATCCGCCCATGCCGTCCACGGGAATGGTCAGGCCGCCAGAGGCCTCCATGACGGCCGAGAATTTCAACTGCACTCCGGCGAGAGAAAAGCGGAACGGTTCTTCGCTCCCGTGGGCATGGTCGTGCTCGCGGTGCTCGTCGTCATGATCATGATGGGTTTCTGGCCGCTGCGCCTGACCCTCAAGCGGTGCAATGACAAGCGCGCCGGGAAGGTCGGCGCCGAGCACGGCGAGGAGGAAGAATTCGCGCTCGGGATCGACGCCCGCCCGCTTGGCGAGATAGTCGCGCAGGTGACCTTCGGGGAGAAGGTTAGAGAAGAACGGTGGCACGCGGCGCGCCGTAGGGCGCGTTTGTGTGACCAGCCCGCCCGTGCTGCCCTTGAAGGAGAGGCTCAGAGTCGGACGCTTCGGGTCATCTATATACTCCTGCTCGAATGCAAAAAGCTGGCGGTCGCCAGCTAGGCGCGTGATGACGCTGATGTGCCTTTTGTGTAGGCGCACCGAGAGCGCGTTCAGTGTTTTCGGATCAAAC
>QHYQ01000469.1 GCA_003224175.1 Acidobacteriota bacterium | reverse complement strand
ATTGCTTGCGCAGCAGCAGTACACGCCGGTCGAAGCGGAGATCGGCAGGCAACTATTCACCAATAATTGCATCTCGTGCCATGGCCCGGAGGGTGATGCGGTGCAAGGTGTCGATCTGGGCCATGGTCATTTTCGCCTGGCATCCTCTGATAGCGACCTTGTACGCATCATGAGGAACGGCATTCCGGCTACGGGAATGCCTGCCAACAACCTTTCACAAGAACAGGCGATGGCGATAGTCGCTTATTTGCGAAGCATAGCCGCCTCGGCTGCTTCCAACGCAATTCCTGCGGGCGATGTTAGTCGTGGCAAGGCCGTTTTTGAAGGCAAAGGCGAATGTCTGGGTCGCCATCGCGTCGCTGGTGTTGGTTCTAGGCTAGGCCCGGATCTCAGCGGGATCGGCAGACTCCGTCGGAGCATGGAGTTGCAAAGTGCTCTACTGAGACCGGCGACGGAGGTGCGACCGAATAACAGATTCGTTCGGGCGGTAACGCAAAATGGAACCGCGATTACCGGAAGACTTCTCAATCAGGACACGTTTACCGTACAACTTTTGGATTCGAAGGAGCGACTTGTGTCCTTCTCGAAATCCGATCTCCGCGAATTCTCGTTCGTCACGAATTCTCCTATGCCTTCCTATCAGGACAAGCTAAGTTCTCAGGATGTGGCCGATCTCGTCAGCTATCTGGCATCTCTGAAAGCGCAGGTGAGCCCATGATTCGACGCACGCTTGTATTGATCTTAATCGCCGCCGGTTCGCTCCAGGCTCAGGTTTCTTTTGACCGGATTCTTCGGGCAAACCAGGAGCCTCAGAACTGGCTGATGTATTCGGGAACCTTTCTTAGCCAGCGTCACAGCCAACTGACACAGATTACGCCCACAAATGCCAAAGATCTGGAACCGCAGTGGATTTTCCAGGCGCGATCCGGAGAAGCATCGAATACCAAATTTGAAGCGACTGCGCTCGTTGTCGACGGCGTCTTGTATACGGTCCAGCCGCCGAATGACATTGTAGCCCTCGATGCGGCAACAGGGCGCCAATACTGGATTTATTCGTATGCGCCATCGCCACTCGCACGTCCTTGCTGCGGCCGCGTGAACCGTGGCTTGGCGATCCTCGGCGATACACTCTTTATGGCAACCATTGATGGACAGCTCATCGCCGTTGATGCCAAGAGTGGACGGCCGATTTGGAACATCGCTGTCGTCAAACCCGACGCCGGCTACGCGTTGACCCTGGCGCCCCTTGTCGTTAAAGACAAAGTCATCATCGGTACGGCGGGCGGTGAGTACGGTATTCGCGGATTCCTAGCGGCTTTCGAAGCAAAAACAGGAAAGGAGGTCTGGCGCTTCTACACCATTCCTAAACCCGGCGAGCCCGCCAATAATACGTGGGACAAGGATTCCTGGGAACACGGCGGCGCGCCAGTTTGGCTCACGGGCTCATACGATCCGGATCTTAATCTGACCTATTGGGGTATCGGGAATCCTGGGTCGGACTATAACGGCGACGAGCGCGGCGGCGACAACCTGTACAGCAGTTCCGTGGTTGCCCTTGATGCAGATACGGGCAAATTGAAATGGTATTTCCAATTCACCCCTCACGACGAATTTGATTACGATTCGGTGCAGATTCCCGTACTGGCGGACCTGGATTGGCAGGGCTCTCCGCGCAAGGTGATGCTGTGGGCCAATCGAAATGGCTTCTTTTATGTGCTCGACCGCACAACAGGCAAATTCCTACTCGGGAAACCATTCGTAGACGTGAGCTGGGCCAGCGGTCTTGATCAAAATGGCAGACCCATCCGTGTTCACGGCAAAGTTCCCAGCCGAGAAGGGACACTCATCTATCCAGGCAATCAAGGTGGAACGAACTGGTATTCGCCTTCCTATAGTCCGAGCACGGGATTGTTCTACATACCCAGTTGGGCAAATTACTCTACCCTTTATGTTAAGCAAGACGTGGACTACGTCGAGGGTCTCAGGTTCGGAGGGGGAACCGGAAACGGTCCGAAAGCAGGGGCTGTTGTAGCAGGCGGTTTCAATTACCGGAAGGAAGAAGAAGGCTTCGGCGCTGTCCGGGCCATCGATCCACGAACGGGCGATATGAAGTGGCAATTCAAGATGAGCGATGTCACCGACGCCGGCGTCCTCACCACGGCCTCGGATCTCTTGTTCACGGGCGGTCGCGAAGGCTATTTCTTTGCCCTCGACGCCCGCAATGGCAATTTGCTCTGGAAGTTCACGGTCGGCGCGCCAGTCGTATCCGGTCCGATGACTTACTCCGTCAACGGCAAACAATACGTAGCGGTTGCTGCAGGGAGCTCGCTCTTCGCTTTCGCATTGAGGCAATAACTAGTTCAGAAGAGCTTCACGAGAGGCTGAACTACCGATGACATTGAAGTCGCCAAAAGAGAGCAGTATGCTCTCGGCATTCAAAAGGAGGGCTGTCTATGTCCACTCGACCTGCGGCCCAACCGGCCCCCAAAGATCCCGTCCAAGTCGATCCCAAGCACTACACCGTTGAGCTCGAAAACGACCACATTCGAGTCCTGCGGGTCAAGTATGGCCCCGGAGAGAAATCCGCAATGCACGGCCATCCGCGAACCGTTGCCGTA
>QHYQ01000008.1 GCA_003224175.1 Acidobacteriota bacterium | reverse complement strand
TCCAGCCCCGCCCCCGCCGGTTCTCCCACCTCTACCTCCGCTGACAATTCATTTGGCGTTTCATTTCTGAAAGGGCGGCACACTTCCTCGTGCCGCTCCTTTCCTCAGATCCTCGCTATCAGACTGCGGACGTAAGCGCAAAGACTCAGACCTCGTGTACAAGCAGCGTCGGCCCGGCTATTAACCTTTCTCTCGCATAAGATGGCCCACTTTGTCTCCTAGTTACGAGGATAGCCTTGCGGCAATTCGTACGGAATGTTTCGGAATGAATCGTCTGCTGAATCAGCAGCTCCGCACACATCGATACGTGTGATCTTCCCATCACTCAGCCGCCGTACCGGCACGCCGGATTGAATCCTGGACTGGTGACAATCGAGTGGAAGCTGGACGAATGCTTGTTTAGAAGCTTGCGAGGAGGCTACCAAACTCACCGTAATCGCCGTCCACAACAAAACCAACAAAACCGACAAAATGCCTATTACTCTCTTCATTGATTCACCGTTATGATTCAGCGGCCTGATATCAAACGGAGGGCCATCTCAAGGCCCGCCCACAGGACAAGCCCGGACACCGCTAGAATGACAATCGCCACGGCGACTTTCTTCCCTGTGCTGCTTGAAGCCTCTTCTGCCTGAAATAAGCTATTCATTGTTTCCCCCTCGGTAATCGCTGACCTCAATTGCCACTGAGATTCGCTGAAATGGCAATCCAGCTTGTTGTCCTTGGTCAACAACCATGCAAATTATTCGTAAATACTGCCGATGGGTGCGCCGGGGATACTCAGGTCTGTAGGCACAGCGGGGCACCTTTCGGCGGTATTGTGCCTCTCGAAAATGTCGAACTTTCTGAGCGGATGGGAGCTATATTCCCTTCATAATTTCTCGCCGATGCTCATTTCTCTCACGACCCTCCTCGCAACTCTGTCCTCGATCTTCCGTGCGCGTGCTGCGCTCGAACTCGAGAACCTGGCTCTACGCCACCAAATCGGCGTGCTTCAGAGGTCCGCTGCAAAACGCCCGAAATCGACCTCGGGAGACCGCCTGTTGTGGGTCTGTCTGTCCCGCCTCTGGCGCGACTGGGGCTCGGCGTTGGCCATTGTTAAGCCAGAAACAGTCATTGCCTGGCATCGTGGCCGGCTTTCGGCTGTTTCTGGACCTGGAAGGTGCGGCGAGGCCCACCCGGACGACCCGTCCTTTCGCGCGAGGTCCGAGATCTGATCCGCCAGATGTGCCGGGAGAATCCCGGTTGGGGTGCGCCCCGCATCCATGGCGAATTGCTCAAACTCGCATCGACATCGCAGAGAGCAGCGTCAGCAAATACATGGTGCGCTGCCGCAAACCGCCGTCTCAGACCTGGCGCACCTTCCTGGAGAATCACGCCCAGCAGCTGGTCTCCATCGACTTCTTCACCGTGCCCACTATCCGTTTCCAGGTCCTGTACGTGTTTCTAGTATTGGCCCATGACCGGCGTCGCATTTTGCACTTCAATGTGACAGCCCACCCGACCGCGGAGTGGACGGGACAGCTACCTGCTGCGCGACCGCGATGCGATCTTTGGCAATGACTTCCGAGAACAGGTGCGAGATATGGTCCGTCGTGGCAGTGCCGCAAGTCGGCGGACTGCACCACACATTATAAAAGGGCGCCCCTTTGGAGTAGGTTCGGACTTTGGTAGCCTCCGCTCGGACTGCCGTCAAGGAGCAAGGCCCGCTTCGCGGCGCTTCGCTCGTCCCTCGCTTCGCGTCCTTGACCGCGTCCTCGCTGCGGCTTCCCTCCTTTTATCGGGGAGCTGGCGCTCCCCGTATCTCTGTTGTGCCGGATTTCCGTTTCACGAATTTTCCCTGGTCCTGGAGGTCATGCCGCCTCAAAAAAATCGCTCCACGAGCTTCGTATTGCGAAATTTTCCGGCAAATGAGGGGCGCCCCCTTTGTAGTAAGTTTTTGAGCGCTTTGTCATTTCGCTCAGAAAGGAGCGCCCGCAGTGAATCGCACTAAATATATCGGCATGGATGTGCACACGGCAACGATTTCCGTCGCGGTGCTAGATGCCGCCGGGAAGTTGATTATGGAATCAGTCATTGAGACGAAGGCCAGCACGATCCTCCAGTTCATTCAGGGATTGCGCGGAGACGTGTACGTCACATTTGAGGAAGGCACCTGGGCGGCCTGGTTGTATGACCTGATCAAGCCACGCGTCACTAAAGTCGTGGTGTGTAATCCACGAAAGAATGCTCTGCTGAAAGAAGGTAGCAAGGGTGACAAGATTGACGCCCGCAAGCTGTCCGAGCTGTTGCCTCAACCATCTCGAGCCGGTCTATCACGGAGAAAATGGCATCCGAACCTTGAAGGAATTGGCGCGCAGTTATCTGACGTGTCGCGAATTGGTCCATTTCGCCAAGCGTGAGAATCGGTCCGCCTGTCAGCGTCGTTAGTATATCCGTCAGAACCTTCCGTTCGGAGGAACTGATATAGACCAGGTGACAGCCGTGAGCATCGTCATCCCGCTGTAACCGGCGAACTGACAACGGCCTGCCATTCACTCCCTTCCCAGAATATTCATTCAGGGCGGAACCGAAGGGATCTTGCCCTAACGTGCACAACACCGTGGGCACCTCCGCGCTGGAATAAGCCGAGGCAGGCCACTCGACGAACTTCAGCAGATTAAAGAGGATCGCAGCTTTAAGTTCATATTCGCCGCTCCGATACTCCTGAGCTGAAGCTTGCATGAGGAAGAACGCGAGGCCGGCGAGCAGCGAGCAAACTCCGGATATCCATCTGACGGCGCGTGGATGCACACCGCCCGACGGGCTGGCTACGGTCGGGAATTGCTTCGGAACTGCGCCGGACCGGAGAGTCATTCTCATGTCACCGCGTTTTGGAAGGGAACCGATAAGTCAATTGGAGTTGGGCAGTGCGACGATCTTGCGGTATGGAGACTTCGTGGTGCTCGAAACCTCCCGGATCTGCATAGTACTTGTTAAACAGATTGTGAACGCTCGCCGAGACCTCAAAGTTCTTGTGCAGGCCGCGTGCAAGCAGCGTCGCATTGGCCACAAAGGAGCTACCCAGCTCCACGCCAGAGACCGACAACAGCCGATCGGTATACCAGTCGTCGAAGGCAGCGGAAAGCCTGTTCTGCACAATCGGAAGAAGGAGGCGAGCCTTCACGAGTTGCGCGGGGGAATTCGTCGCCATCTGGCCACCCGGGAAATATCGGGAGCTTTGGAGAGAATAGCTGAGCTGGCCTTTTATGCCTCCAGGCCAGTTGGCGTCGAACTCCAGTTCGAGACCATTGTTGTGGAGAACCTCGGACGAGTTTGTATTCGACAACCGGCCGGTCCCAGGGCTGGATTGCTGGTCGATCAAGTCATGAAAGCGATTCGCGTAGAGCGAAGTAATGAAATCGTACCTTTTGGCGAAATTCCGCTCAAGCTCGAACTCGAGAGTGTGTACTAGCTCAGCCCCAAGGTCTGTGCTCGCTGTATTACTTACGCTGCTCACATAGTAGGACTCATAGGCATTAGGCTGACGAAAAGCCTGCGAATACATCAGCTTGAAGTGAGTGGATTCATCCGGAGAATACACGAGACCCACTCGCGGACTTACGTTCGAGTCCAGGAAATCCTTCCAATCCATCCGCAGACCGCCAACCAGTGAAAGGCTAGGTCGCACCCGAAACTCGTCCTGGGCATAAACGCCAACGGCTTCCTCCGGGTGCTCCTCATCCAGGTATTGCACGTAGGGCGATAGGTCGTAATTGATTTGCTGCTGCCGGAAATCCTCAACGTATTCGGCGCCCACTGTAATGCGGTGCCGACGGAATAAACGCCGCGACGCATCAAATTCGAAGTCTGACCAAGTCCCATTTGCCAAATCCTGATTCTCTGTATACGGCGGGACGCCCGCATTCGCATAATCGTAGATATACACTCCGTGATAGTTGTACCAGTCGTAAGACGCGCGTCCGATGAGGTCCCACTTACCGACGTTGCGGCTGTACTGCACGTCGACATACCCCCGAGCGTCGGTGGTCTGCGTTCGAGAATCGTTAAAGACGGTGCCGAAGGAAGCCGTCGGGATTTGTTTGGTTCGCGAATTATCGACGACGTGAATATCGAAATCCCGAAAGATGACGTCTGCAAACATGCTGGCAGAGCGATCACCGTCCGCATTTTCCGCCACGCCAAAGTTCGTCTGAGGAGAATTAAATTCAGGAAAGAAGAGGGAGGAATTTCCGTGGCTGCGATAAGCCGTACCGGAGAGCACCATTTCCAGCCCATTGTCGAATCGAGTGCCGAAGGCGCCCTCTCCTTTGTAGGTGCGCAAGCTGCCTGCAGTGGCGGAGACGTCCGCTGCACCCAGGTCGCGGCCTCTCTTAGTGATGACGTTTATCACGGCAAGGAGTGCGCCAGTGCCGTAAACGCTGGAGCTTGCTCCACGGACGATTTCAATGCGGTCGATCAGGCTGATAGCAACCGGAAACGCGGTTCCGACGTACGCGCCGTCGTAAATGTTGTCGTTGACGCGATGACCGTCGAGCAAAAAGAGAATGCGGGCATTGTAGTCTCCGGGTTTGAGGAAGCCCCGAATGCCGACATAGGAATAGTTCCGGTCATAGACCACGTTGAAGCCGCGTACGCTCTGCAACACCTCGGCAAGCGTGCGATATCCGAAGTCGCGGATTTCGTCAGCCGTGACGATCGTCACCGAGGCAGGTATATCGGTAGACTTCTCCAGAAATTTAGACGCTCCGGAAACGGTGTCCACCTCGACTTTTACTAAGTCTTCCAATCCCATCTGGCTCAGGTCCGGTTGCTGAACCTGCGCCAAGGCTGCTTTTGCGCACAGTAATGCATAGGCGATTATTACGGTCTTACACAGCATCGGTTTCGATTTCGGCATAGAGATGGGTGGCTGCCCGCAGGTGTGCCCGCGCGCCCGAGAAGTGCACGTCCACAGCCAGTCAGGTTTTTTGGGCCATTCCTAGGATCTGAGGAATCAATAAGCTGCAAGCGTAAGGGAGGTAAACGAGACGGACCCCATACCGGAGGAGTGCCAAATCGAACGTAACACTCCCAAAACCGAACAGAATGCGCGCGCTATCCCAAGTTCGGTTCCGCCCCGGCGAGGGGCTTAGCACGCAGAGTGAAGTCCTTTGGGTTCGTTCCTATAGCCCAGGGCACACAGAAAACTTCGCCACAGAGGCCGAGCATGCGCGCAAACTGCTGGCATGCTCGATTCGGCCAGTCATCTCCTCACGGGATCGGGAGCAGGGGCTTGTCGGTGGGGCGCACGTGCTGATCGAATGTATTCAGCAAGATGGCCGTCGAGGAGTAATCGCCCATCAAGCAAACGATGTTGATGAGTTGCCGGTCGCCAAAAAGTTTGAGGGCCCGGTCAAAGGTCTCCGAGCTCACTTTGTGTTTGCCCACCGATTCACGGCCCAACTCGATGATCGTGGCGTCCTTTTCTCCGATTCCGGTGAGCGGTTTTCGATATTTGATAACGTCAACAATCTCCGGAGACACGCCGGCCTTGAGCGCTGCCGGCTCATGCGCCGTCCACTCGTACTCCCCATCCATTTCGCGCACCGCGGCCAGGATACTCAGCTCCACCAGGCGCGGTTCCAGACCCGCCTTGCGGCGAAGAAAGTCGTTTAACCCACTCGAGAACACTTCCGCGCCGCCACCATAGAGCCGCAGGCGCTGAGGTCCATAGTCAGCTCCAGCACCGCCAGCGTCGTAGATCTTCTTCGCCGCTTCATCCAATGTGTCCCGGTTCACCGCCGGAAGGCGATTGCCGGTTTGAGGATAAATATCCTTCGGGAACGAAGACGCGGCCCCTGAGGAGCCATCTCCTGAACCCGTCTGTGGGGGCATGTAGTTCAAGCCGTAACCCAGAGCGACGCTCGCCCCGATAGGGAGCAGCAGGGTCATTGACCTTAAAGATGACCGCATTTGCGACCTCCGGCGTAAGAGAGTTGGGAGATATGGCGGGGCGCCATTCTACTGCTGGCAAAGCCTGCCGAGAAGCACCGCGGAAATCGGCACCTGAAATCAACTCTGGCTAGAAAGTGTGTTCGCCAACTACCCGGCAGTCCGCGCGTATTCGCAAGAAGGAGCCCCGCGACGGAAATAGCGTCGCGGGGTCGTCATGCGGCTAGCCCACACGTGTCGAAACTTTGTGGGCACACACATTCTAATCGAAGAACTGATTGCATTGTTAACATCTATCAGGCGACCTGTGCGCCGTAGGTAGAGCCTATGAGCCCCCCAAGATAGTTTCCCCGACCGGTCGGAATTACTGACACTCGCGGGTGAGCAGCGCGACCGTCTCTTTCCGGTAAAAATGCGCGTTCCAAGAGATCACGGTGTGCCAGTCGAAGTTCCACACCTGGCGCGTATAGTCAAGGATTTCGCGCAGGTCAGCATCGATCCAAGCATGATAGTGAATGTTGAACTTGGCCGCCTGCAGATCCGCGGCTGCTTGGCTAAGCTCAGGTTCCATCGGCTGGCGACCATGCACATTCTCCACGAACTCGGCGTAGTGGCTTCGCCAGTCGAAGAGCTCAGGATGCTCGTACTCGGCCACCAAATGAGCCAGCGGCGTGCGCGATCGCCGGGAGTCGAAGGTATAACGCTTGTCTGGGACCTTGAGCAGCAGCACGCCTCCAGGCGCGAGTGCGTCGTACCAGACCCGCAGGGCCATCAACGGAAACGGCAGGTGTTCGAGCACGTGGCTGGCAATGAGGAAATCGAGTGAGGCCGAGGCAAACGGCAACCCGGTAGCGTCTGCCAGGAGATCAGGGCAGACAATCTTCCCATTGACTTCGGGATATTGCCTCTCCAAGCCATCCAGACCAGATCGGTCGATGTACCACACTCGAGCGTTTCGCGGTACTGGGAAACGGCGCCAGAGCGCCCCGATTTCGATCCCGCGGCCATGTAAATGCCGCGCAAGCCAGCGATTCTCGATCCAACGTAGCGGCGCTCCTTTGCCCATGGGTAGTCTAGTCTCGCTCTTTTAAATTTTACAGACAAGTAATCGGGGAGCGCCCTCAGCGATTTCGCAAAGTCACGTTCGGAGAAAGGTTAACGGACTGATTTTAGTGGGGGTTGCCGTCTATGGCAGAGGGGCGGGAGGATTTGCACGAGAAATAGGGGCTCTGCGGTGCGGCCAAACAGCCGTTGGAGGCATTCGGAGGAAGCAAATCCCGGCACCCACAATGCAGGGGTGTAGAGGGTTCTAGTTTGTGGAGCGGCTTCAGCTGGAATCCGTCTGCAGAACAACGAACCAGTAGGCCAGCTTTTGCGCCAGGTCGCAAAAACCGAGCGAACATTTTCGGAAGTGGCTGCGCACTTGCCGGAAGAAGAACACCAGGGTCAGGGTATAGGCCAGAACGCGAATCCTTGTGAGCACGATGAACGCCTTAGCACAACCCTGGTGCACCGAGGGACGTTTCAGATGGGCCTCCGTGGTCATGGTTTGGAACACCTCGGTGTCGATGATCCAACGACTGCGACCCAATTGATGGATAAACACCGGAGGCACAGAACCGAGTTCCAGATTGCTGGCGTAGAAATTTGTGCTCGACTCGAGGACGGTTTCTTTCGCCGCGCACTTCTCTCCTTGCTCGTCCCGCTGAACGCACCAACGCTTCACCGGCTGCTGGCGCACGGTTTTGACCACCCGAACCGTGCGGTCGCCTGCCGGCCAGTAGACTTCCGGCGCGTGCCAAAGCTGCAACTCCGGTCGATCGTCCTTTTTCTCGGCGGCGACGGCGGAGATCACACGCTCGGATTCGGTCAGTAATTCCGGCTGATTCTCTTTCAGATTGATCACCCAGTCCAAACCCAGCCCTTCGATTTCTTTCGCAAACGACGCTTGCAAATACAGGGCATCGGCCACCAGCACATCCAGGAACCGCCTCCCCAATTGTTCGGTCAACTCCCGCAGTAAGTCCAAGCTACAGGCCACTTCGTTTTCCCCGGGCTTCTGAAAACGAAGCCCCAGAGGAATCGGAAAGGCCGAGCTCACCACGGTCACGGCACAGAGGCGGTGATAGTACTGGATCTCTTCCCGCAGTTCTCCCTCCACCAGATGGGTGACCTTCCGTTCCATACAGTCATCGCAGAAGCGCACGAAGGAACTGCAGATCTCGATCCCGTCCACAGCTGCCACCACCAAATCTCGGGACCACTCCGAGCGGAATACCCCGTTGCGCTTTAGTTGGCGGGCCATAGCGCAGCCCAGCTGGAATACGGCCTGGGAATCGTATCGTTCCAGCGCGTACCCGATGGCATCTTCACTCAACGGGCCAATCCGTTTCGACAGCACACCGCCCGGCTGGCATTCCGTCTCTAGGCGATGCACAGAGCGAAACTGGCAAGCCGCTCCCAGAAACACGGCGTCAAAGATCTTCTTGCTGGAGTGGTAGGGATAGAGGCGCCCATCCGGCAACGCCTCCACCTGAGAGGAAAAATCAAACACCTTGTCCAAATAGGCTTCGAACCGGTGCCGGCGAGAGAAGGCTATGACTTTTCCCTTTCTTTCAAAAAACGGCGCAGATTGATCTTGCAAATGGCGGCGGCCGCCGCTTCAAAGCGCTGATGCAAGCGGATTTTCTCGCGTACCTCGTCGACCAAAGCCTCCGGGATGTGGATGGTCTTGGGCTTGCCGTCGATGAGCACCGAAATCTGGTATTGGGTATGCAGGCTTTTGCCGTCGGCGCAGTGGCAGTTCGGTCGCCCGCAGGTACGTTTATGTTCCACGAACGAGCCGGGCAGCATTTCGCGGAACAATCCGAGGCGCCGGACGAGTTGACCGCGCAACTGCAGATCGGGATCGTCAGCCATAAAGGGACCGACAGTCATTCTAAGACGGAGGCTCGCAGGCCTCCACTATTGTCTGCCACTTATAATAGTGTCAGAAGAGGCCTCAAGTCAAGGGGCTCCCAGATTTGCAAAAATGATCGGGGGAAAGGGGGGAAGTGATTTAACTCAGAAAGCTAACCATCCCAACATCTTCCGGCTGAATCCGGACCGACCTTGCGAAATCGCTGGGAGCGCCCTTTTTGAAAGACGAGACTCAAACGGGAAAGCTACTACACCCGGCGGGTCACACCCAAGCGGAGGATCAATATAGTCGGAGCAGCTATGCTTCGAACCCCTGACGCAAACAAGGGCTCGGTAAGAGACCGAGGGCCGGTATGTTTCGACCCGGCAGTTCTTCTAGAAAAGCAGCTTCAATCCCAGCTGGATCGCTCGGGCGCCGCCGGTTCCGAGTAGCGGGTTCTGCCCCGCGCTGTCGGGCGTTTGGCACGCACAGCCGATATTCCCTGCCTTAAGACCGCTGTTGCCCGGATTCGCGAGAATTGAGTGATTCAGGATGTTGAAGACTTCCACGCGGAACTGAGCCGTAAGCCTTTCCTTTACCGTCCAGTTCTTGAACAAGGAAAAGTCCCAGTCGCGGAAGCCATCGTCGCGGAAGATATTCCGCCCGGTGGTTCCATACGTGCCTGTTTGCGGCGCGATGAGAACCGAATTGCCTTGCGCAAAACAACCGAACGTCGCCAAATTGCCGCCGGGCCCGGCCGTGCTGATCGCCGTGGCCTCTTGTGTACACATGGCCGGAAAAACGTTGAACGGCGCCGGTTGTTTGGGCGAATAGAAAGGAATCGGGTATTTACCTGCTGTAAAGTCGCTGGGATTCCCAAAGAAGTCCCACCGGTCCGACCTCCCGTCCCCGGATTTGCTGATGTCACTTGTATCGGTCGGACTCCACGGCAACCCGCTCTGGATCAGCACGGCCGAATTAACGACCCATCCCTCCAGGAGTTGTCCGAACCCTTTTCTTCCGGGAAGGGCATAATTCAGCGTGAAAGAGAAGT
>QHYQ01000007.1 GCA_003224175.1 Acidobacteriota bacterium | reverse complement strand
GACAGTCGAGCGGCCCTGCTCTTTGGCCGATGCTTTGAGAAGGCTCTATCAGCCTACTTCCGCCGCGAGGACAGCGCTGCGGTGCTGTTCAAAGAGTGGGGAGCCCATCGCGACACGCAACTGGAGTACGCCAACGGTGATGGCTGGGAACGAATGGCTCGGCAGGGAGTCCAGTTGCTGGAGCGGCTGGCTCAGGACGATCGCATCCGCATCCGCCAGCCTCGCCGCAACCTGCAGGTGAAGTTGGTTCGTCCGCTTCCCAACGGCAACGACTTCGTGGCCTATATCGATGCGCTGGGGCATCTCGATGGCACTCGCTGCCTGCTCGAGTGGAAAACCACCTCCAGCCGCTACCCTGAGCAACCTGAGGGGCTGCTGGCTCTCGACCCGCAGTTAGTTTGCTACTCCTGGGTCAGTGGTATCACCGAGGTGGCCTTGGTGGTGTTTGTGCGCAAGAGAGTCCCCGAGATTCAGTACCTGCGGACCTCGATCAGCGAAGAGCAACGCCGCGACTTCGGCCAGTTGGTGGAACACAGTGTGGCCCAGATCCAAGCCGGCCAGTTCCTCCCGCATAGCGGCATTCGCTTCCCGCAGAACGGTTGTGTGAGCTGCCCTTATCTCGGATTGTGCTTGGGGAACCGACAGCTCATCGATGCCAAACTCATCCGCCGACCCGGAGCCAGCGACCTTGATTGGCTGGACCAGCTTGACGACTAACGGACGGCCCCTGGTGCCTCCGAATCTCAATCGCCGCCGGGCCCTGTTCGTGCTCGCTAAGATCGACGAGATCTTGGCCTGGGAGCACAACACCGACCAGGAGCGCGAGACCCGCTTTGTGGAGCTGGGCCGCTACCTTTGTGAAGTCCGGGCGGGGCAGTACTGGCGGCTAGACAACTTGAGTTCCTTCGATGAGTTTCTGGAGAGGCGTTTCCCGGAGTCGCGGCGCAAGGCCTATTACTTAATGGCGATCCACGAGCATCTGCCACGGATCCCCAAGCCGGATCTCAAGCTCGTGGGGTGGACCAAGGCGGCAGAGCTCGCCAAGGTCGCGCGGCGGGATGGGCAGCGGTTCGATTGTGCAACCTGGCTGCACAAGGCGCGGGAGCTGCCCAAAGAGGAGTTCAAGCGGGAAGTCGACCGCCATCTGACCGGGCAGGAGACCGAGCCGTGGGAGATCATCTACTTCAAGCTGTACAAGAGCCAGCTGCCTGTGATCGAGCAAGCCCTCGAAACAGCCGCACTGATGCTGGGCACGGACAAATCCCGCGGCTACTGCCTGGAGATGATCTGTGCGGACTTTCTGGCCGGGGCCAACCTCGAGAACGGCAATCCGAATGCCCTGCTTCTCTCACTGAGTCGGCTTGTTCGGTATCTCCCCCATCCTCAGAGAGAGCAGTTTCTCGAGCAGGTGAGCAAGGCTTTGTGACGCCGCTCCGCAAGAGGCACCCACGGCTAAGACTTGATCCGGGTTCCTACGGAAAGCTGTGTCAGCAGGTACTGGAGCGGGATGGCTGGCGCTGTCAGCGCTGCGGAAGTCTGGCGAATCTCCAGGTGCACCACATTAGTCCTCGGAGTCGGCTGGGAGATGATGCCGAGCACAATCTGATCACGCTATGCGTCAAGTGTCACGAAGAGGTCCATCATAAGAGCGCTCTGTCTCAGCAGAAATAAGACGTGGCCGGGGCCACGAGAGCTATGATTCTGGAGACCGGGTCACCCTAAAGGATTTTGAACCTCCGACCTCTGGTTATTCCACGTTTTGATACACGTTGCTAACGATCGATTTCCGACGAAGCTACTGTTTTCCCATCTCGCCTAAAACGGCGGCATTTCGGAAACTGTTAGGTTCGATGTTCACCCCCTTCACTCGTTCCCCGCCCGCGACCAGCGCGATGCTCCACGCGTCCACACCCCGTTAAACGTCAGCGTCCCCGTTCCATCGCTCTTCACCGCGGTTTTCCGCTCGCTCTAGACGCTACGAACTCCAGGCTTGCTGGATTCACTCCGAAAGGAGCTAAGGTCTTTTCTCTTCGTTTCGTAAAGGCCCTTGAAAACTGACACGTGGATGGGCGGCAACTCGGCAACGGCGTAGACTGCTGGCCCCACCTCCTTTGCTGTTGCTGGCCTTGGGAGTGCGAGTGCTGCGAGCAAATAGCAGGATGCGCCGGTGACTGCGCAGATGGTGATCGTGGTTTCCATTGAGATGACAATTGCAACGAAACTACCTAGTGTTGCCGCAGCGCCATTCAGCGCCCACATCCATGGCAGGTTCTCTTCTTGCCTGAGAACCTTCATCCACCGTATACCCACCGGGAAGCAGAAACCCATCAGGAAGCCACAGGGCGTCACCAGCGCCAGGCTGAGCGCGACCCGCTGCCATAGTACCGCGGGCACGAAATGGTGAATAACGGGTAGCACAGCAATCGAATACAGTACAATGAGTAAGGTCACCGCGAATGCTGGTAAACGGCAAACCAAGCTAGAACTCAAACCCAATTTGTCGGAAACCAGGCTGCCGATACCCGTCGACAGAATCAGACCGGCCAGCACAACTACGAGCGAATAGATGGGGTGACCCAAAAAGATAGAGAGCTGCTGCATCATGGCTATTTCGATCAACATAAATCCAAGTCCAATGGCGATGAAGTATGCGATTCCTCCTAGCGGGGCCTGTCTGGCAGCAGCGTGGCCGCTCGCCCAGTGCTTAACTGGCCACAGGATTGTGAGGACGACCAACATGATTGCGGCCAACATGAAACAGAAGACGAAAAGCATGGCATGGAGGTTGGGGTCCCTTGCGCGTTCCAAAAACAATGGGGCGACGCTATGAAGACGTACCGCGTTGAAAAAATATGGCGACGAGTCGAAAACTGGCGAGAAATCGTAAAGCCCCACATCTCGTAGCCGGGCAAGGTCACGAAAGGTGCGAGCAGCGGTGATGGTTTTCAGCTCCGGTAGCAAAGTTTCCTGCCCAGGGAGGAATAGCAGCTCGAAATCCATCGTGTCGGCGATTTGGCGAAGCATGCTAATATCTTTTTCAGAGAATGGACGGTTGCTGAGGAGTAGCGTAGCGATCCTGCCGCTGCTCAACAAAGCGATATGGCCCCCAGGATTGGTGACCCCCTCGGCAATCAGGGTGCCCCAACCGACTGAGAACAGTCTGACGATCTGAGCAGCTTTGGCTCCGTAGTTCCACCGGCTGAAAGCAATCAATCCTCCCAACTTGAGATGACGGTAGAAGACCCGCCAAGCGTCGACCGTGTAAAGGGAGTTTTCCGTGAGGGTCATGGCGCCAGCGGTTGTTGCGGCCCAGGTGTCGACCAGCGAGGCCTGTATGAGATCGAAGCTTTCGTCGGTGCGCGTCAAGTAGCTACGTCCCTCATCGGTATGGAGCTCAAAGCCAGGGATCTTGTCGAAACCTGAAAACCACTCTAGTTGCTTCTTCGTCAGGTCGACTATCGTGCTGTTGACTTCAATTCCGACGATACGGTGGAACTCGTTCAGCGCGCAATTCAGCACGTCACGCCCACCGCCGACACCGATGATGGCTGCGGTGCCGCCGGCTCGCAATTTTGCTCCAATCGAAGTCACGTCGTAGCGCAGAAAGTCGAGAGTGGCAAGGTCTCCCTGGTAGCGCGTAATGGGAGTCGCGGCGTCATTGTCGATGTCAAGCCAGATTTGTTCGACCCGAGTGCGGGGCACGCGCGGGCTGGGCCCCCACAGGAACGCGTCCGTCAGCTCGGGCTGCACAGCTCTTACCTTGGAAATGGGGTTCCAGATTTCGGCCAGTAGGTGTTCCCGGCGGTCGATCTTGCCCTTAGACCAGATTGGCTGAATTCCGTGAAGTGTGGATGCGTTCAAACCGGTCACTACCAACATTGCCGCCGCAAAGACGCAGGAACGTCGGTGGCCCCGAAGATCCCCAGCATACTTGGCGTAGGAAGCGGATCCAAAGAACAACAAAGCAGAAATCGCAAAAATTCCACTCGGCGCGTCCATCAGCTTCATCAGGGCCACCGACGCGAAGCACCCCGACGCCGCTCCTAAGAGATCCGCAAAATATACGCGCCCGATGGGAAATGCTGTCTTGGTCAGTGAGAGGCATACGGCAACACCTGAGAAAAAAAACGGCACCGAAATGATGGCAGAAAAAAGCAAGAAGCTGTAGAGGGTCTCCAAGGCATAGGATAGGTCGATGGGCACTGCCAGCATAGTGAGTAGCGCGAGTGGCGCCGAAACGGCCAGGGCGAACGATGCCTGAGCCATCCGACACGGGACACGCTTCTCATCGAATAAATCAGGACGCAATTGGACAGCCAGGGCTCCCACGGTCATCCCGAACATCGCCATAGAAATAGACACGAAAGCGAGATAGTACCAAGAGACCGCACTCAATAATCGTGTAAGAACCACTTCATACATAAGGGTACCCGCGCAAATCATAAAGACTGCGGCAAAGAAAGCGAGCATACGCTAAACCTCTTGGCTTTGTCAGCTTGTGGTTTGGCCTCTTTTGATCATCTGGTTGGGTCCCACCTGAGTTGCTGATTCCTGGGACTGCGTGTCTTTCTTCCTTTCACTTTGCTGTCCTCTCCGGTAGGCAACCCAACCTTCGTCAGCGGTCGTGTGGAGCGCAACGGCCAACTCCGCGCCGCGCAATACGCCTCCACTGGCTACGAAGACAACTACTTCTCGGTGGGTCCAGCGATGCTTGAGAACCTCTTTCTCGTCGTGACTCATCTCTTCGCGCTTGGCGTGAACCGTTTAGGGGCTGCGTCTTTCCAGCCGAGCGATCTTGCAGCCGCCAACAGGCGTTGCAGCCCCCACCCAAAATAACTGCATCAGCCTGGTTCGGTCGAAAGGCACTGCGTTCGATTCCACAAGCCAGCTGACCCGGTATTCTGGTCGACAGCATATTCGCGGGTCTTCCAGACATGTCCGAAACTCCGCCACCCGGGCGTTCTTCACTTGCTGGGAAAGCAATCGCGGATAGAACAAATAGGTGAATCCCTCGGGGGTGTAAACTAAGGAGAGCGTATCGCTGGCGGGACCAGTTTCGAATCTCTTGAGATCGTAGCCGAGCAGCCAGTAGTAGCAGAGCCCGCGCCGACGGTACTCCATCGGGTCGTTCGATGGGAAGCTGCCCATATAGTTAGCGGCAAAGACAGGGCGTTGCGTGGCAGCTACGGCCCAGCTCGGCGAGGTGACATCTGGGCCAAGCAGCAGCACGTCGGACGGGGAGGTGCTGGATCGAATGGTGCGGAACACCGAGTCTAGTTGCGCAACATTATTCCCCTTGAGCACCCAGCTGGATGCGACCGTCAGCTGCGCGGTGCCGCCGAAGGAGATTGCGACAACAATGAATCCAAGCGCCGCGATTCTGGACACCCGCAGTTTCTCTGGCAGAAATCCTGCTGCTCCGGCGCAAAGAATAAATGAACTCAAAGGCCCTACGAGAAAGGGAGTGAAGTGCCAGGGTTCGACGCTCAAGCCGGTGAGCACCTGCTGATTCATAGCAATCACTGGGGCGACACCGACAGCTGTGAGCCAGAACTTAACGACAGAGCTTTCTTTGGTCAGGAAAACTAGCGCCACCGCCAGAACCGTGGCGAGTATATGTGGCCACTGTAAGAAGGGAGTGTGTATTTCCTGCGCGAAAGCAGTCTTGTACCGGGTCATGTTCTGAAAAACGAGGATTAGAAACGGTATCCCGACCAGAACTTGGATGAAGACTACCAGAGCCGCGGCGCGAAGTCGCTCGCGCGCCCCCAAGAAACACGTCAAGGCCCACAGCCCAGCGATGGAACAAGCCCCCACTGCAAAGTAGAAATAGCAGTAGAAGAGCAGGCCTCCGATGAACCCGGCGGCAAGTGCGGGAATGCGGCGACCGGAGGAAGCAGCTCTCCAGTGCAGCCAGAGAAAGGCGTAGAAAGCCACGGCAGAAAGAGCCGGATTATAGCGTCGGGAATAGGCCAAGTGATAGGCCACCTGCGGCAGATCCATTTTCAGATGGGGGCTCGAGACGAACAGGGAAGTTATGGTCTTCGCAGTATACACCAGCGGAGCAAGATAGTAGGGTAGAAGCAACAAACCAAACGCCCCGGCAAGACCCCACAGGCTGTTTCTAGTAATGCTGTTCAGCAGAGTGTAAGCCAGGAGAAAAATGACGAACGGCGCGAGAAAACCGATTACACTGAACGAGATGCCAAGACCGAACAGACGGATAAGAAAGGCCGAAGCAAAGCGCGGAAGGAAGGCCAGAGTTTCGGGGCCCACGCCATGGGCATGTTCCTGGTCGGCAAGGAAAGGGTTCGCGGAGAACCATTTACCTGCAGCGGTAGAGGAAGCGACCGCGGCGTAGTAGTCCTCATCGGGGGCGGTGACCGAAAAGTAGGCGACCGGATTACGCGTCCAGTAAACCAGAGTTGGAAAGAAGTAGATGAGTCCGGTCAAGAGCGCCAGCGCGAGGACTAGCCCGGCCGGAACTCTCCGCAAAGATTTTTCCACACCGTCGTGCGCCGGTTCATCCTGGACAGTCATGTTTCTTCACCATCCTCTCTCTTGCCCCCATAATGTCCGCAATTGCCTTCCCCTCCGGTCTTTCCAACAATGCGAGACCTATTCCAACAGCTCGGTATCGCGGCATGAAACGCCCGACAATCTTTCTTACATCTTGAGGCGCTAAGCGCCTAAGCTCAGTTCCTGCTTCTAGTTTCAGGCCCTGATCTCTTGTCCCAAATCCGGCACCAGATGAAATCCCAGCGACAACTTCCAGTCCACTGGATATTCTTGCCTACATATTGGAGCCGAGTTCCGGTCTTTTCCTCTTCGCCTGGTCGAGCCGTGTTATCAGGCAATCGGCATCGCTGACGAATTAACATCCACTGTCCCAGCAGTTGGCTGTAGTGTGGATTATAACGAACGTCTTCGAAGTCTATGCGGTTTTGACCCCCTACGTAGAGCGCCTTGCGAGTAAGTTCTTGCTCATGTACAAGGAGCACGAAGTCCAACCCGGACATCAGCACCGCTGGGAGTTGAACTAAGATCCCTAACGTTGCGGCACTAAGGACCAATAGTTTGCAATCCAGAACCTCAATCACAGGAATCATCAGCAGCATGACACCAGGGATCATAAATCGAACTCCCCACGAGTCGTCACCGGACCAGTCCCACCACTTGGCGTAAACGACGAGTTGCACAAGGAAGACTGAAAGGAAAAACACTGCATCGTGTCTTCCGTGCGGCGTCCTGCGAAATCTTTGCCACCCCAACATGCCTAGAATGAGGGGCGGACAGAACAAAAAGACGCTTTTTCCTGCCGAAAACAGAATCCCGTACAGCCCAATTAAGAATGGATTCGAAAACGATTCCCCCGTATATCCCTTTTCAAAGATTGAATGGAAACGGACGTAATTCGCCGTAAAGATCAGAACAATAGCTGGAGAAACGCCCGCAGCCAATCGGAAGATTCTCTTGAAATCTCTTGATCGCCAGGCTTGCCACGCGTACAGAAGAGCAAAAATCAGGATTGCGTCTGTCCTTATTGTGATCGAAAGGCTGCCTACAAGAATGCCAAGTACGGCCCTGCCCTCCCGGAGGAGCACAAACCCCCAAAAGATCAGCGTGAGAACAAGTGGCTCGGAGAAATCCAATTTGGTGTACGGCCACCAAATCGTGCCTAACCCAAGGATCAATACTAGAAGCCAGAGCTTTTGGGGTGGATAGACTGATTGGAGATAGCGGCCTACCAAGTAGAGAAACCATGCGCCGTTGGCTATAAAGATAAAAGTATAAAGAGGGGCTTCTAAATGCAGGTCAGTTAATTGTCTCGCTAGATGTCCCACCGCAATAGGAACGATTGCCAGCAATGACTGACCGATCCCGTATTTCGAGTACGCAGGTCTCGTTTCAGTGCCAATATTCGCCGAACCGTGAAAGAGTATAGCTTTCCCCCAGGCCACTTTTTCCGCTCCGTCTCCGGAGGTGTAGTGTCCTCCCCATGTGAGGGAATATAGGCAGAGAAAAAACCAGAAGATGCTGGCTGGTTTCTTAAACCATACGATGACTTGGCGCGGGATGTCCATCTATCTGGGGCGAATTACAGTTCACTTACTGTAAATATTATTCCAACAATTTTATCTAAGTGTTTCTCCCAGCGTGCAACGCCGTTGGCTTTTGGAGCCGGGCGAAGCTGTGTTGTCCAGGGCACTCTCGCCCATCCCAGAATCAAGATCGGCGGACCCCTGTCCTCGGAATTTGGGACTCGTATTTGGTGATTGCATGACCCTCTGATAGAGCCGAAGGGTTCGTCGTGTCATCAATTCCAGATTGAACTTCGCTTGAACGCGACGCCGCGCCGCGTTTCCGTACTGTGCGCGGCGGATAGGGTCATCGAGCAACGAGTTGATAGCTTTAGCAAGCGCTTCTGGGTTCGCTGGCAGGACTGTAATCCCGGTGATCCCGTCGAGCGAGACAAACGGTACCCCGGAAGGCAGGCTGGTATTAACGACCGGCTTGCCGCAGGCCATGGCCTCCAGTTGAACGATTCCGAAAGCCTCAGCACGGGATACCGAAGCAAGCGCGAAGACGTCTGCGGCGTGATAGCAGGGAACTAATTTACTACTCTGGATTTCGCCCAAGAAGACGATGCGATCGGAAACACCCAGGGAGATAGCCATGTCCTCTAGGTGCTTTCGCAGGGGGCCATCTCCGACGATCAACAATCGTCCCTCCACTCTGGTCATGGACTGGATCAGATATTCGAAGCCCTTGTAGTAGACCAGACGACCCACGCTGATGACGATCCGGTCCCCATATTGTTGCCGGAGGTGCTCGACAGCCGCACGGTCAGGGCGTTCAAAATCCGCGACGTGGATTCCGTGCGGGATCACCTTGCAGCGCGCACGGTACCGAGTGAGGACTGGGGACGTACGCAGGTAATTTGGGGAAGTCACTATGATGGCGGAGCTGCGGCGCAGGGCCGCATGCAGAAGAGGCTGAAACAAGGCGCCGAGAAGTTTGTGCCGAATCGTATCGCTATGATAGGTGAGGATGAGGGGCCCCGGATGACCGCTGGCAAGGTATGCCAGAATGGCGGGTGGGTTCGGCAGATGAAGATGGACAAGATCAGCTTCGGAAGCCCGGATCCTGGAGGTCATCGTTGGGCAGAATGGAGCCGATGCCAAGTTCAAAATGGTCCCCGCTCTCAAAACCGGCACATCCTCGACAACTTCATCCTTGTCGCTGGAATCTTCGCTGGCAACGAGGATACTCACATCCGATACTTTCCGCAGTTCACCGCAAAGCGCATGCAGATGCGTTTCGATCCCGCCCATGCGTGGCGGATAGAACTTGCCGACATGCAAAATTCTCAATTTTGCTCCAACACGCATCGAAACAAACCTACGTTTCTGCGAAACCCAATCGTAGAGAAGATCCAACCCTTGGCTCCAGCGGACCTTTGGAGTCCAACCCAGCTCCGTTTGAGCGCGCCATATGTCACTGACGAAAACCTTTTGGTCCCCTGGTCTCCAATTGTCGAAGTGGTATTGCAACTTCCTTTGCTGCCTGCGTTCGATATACGCTAATACTTCTCGAACTGATAGGACATTGTCTGGGCCACCGCCAATGTTGTAAACGCGGCCGTGAGCGGCATTGCCAGCGGCGAAGGCGGCATCAAAAGCATCCA
>QHYQ01000468.1 GCA_003224175.1 Acidobacteriota bacterium | reverse complement strand
TAACATTACATAGGGCGCCGCTTTGGACCAGCCCGGAGGATCGTAGTCGAGCTTCTGAATATACGGGATGCCGTATCCCGAGAGCGTCACCCACGCTCCGCCACGCATTGTATTTTTCGCGCGATCGAAGTAGCGGTGCTCATACCCAGGGACGGGCTCGGCGTGGAGCGCCGCTGTCAAGGCCATTTCGCTGTCCGAAGGCAGCGTGCTGACGGTCGCGGTAGGGCGGAAGAATTCGCGAAAGTGCCCAGCATCCCATAGAGATTGCATTGCGGTAATCGGAACACCGTCGAGACACACCACGAGCCAGCGTCGTGGGGACGAAGAAGTTGGACGTATGAAGACGCCCTGGGGAGTGTCGACCTCGTCCCACGTTCCATCGCCATCGGTGTCCTGCGCGATCCAGCGCTCGCCATGAGAGTCCACTGCAGCGATGGCCCATTGGGCGGAAGCGCCGCCTGTTTGCGTCCGGACTCCAGCGATGCGATAGCGCGGCCGAATGGCGGCGCCCCACAAATAGACTTGCAGCGCTACAAACGCGAAGGCGGCAACAACTGCCAGGCGCAAAAGCACCCGACGCCTCATTTTATCGGGCTCCCCGTGCGCGTCACTTGGGTACAAGACTCGTCGATTTCTCACGGTCAGCCCCCGCATTTGAGAATCGGTCTTCTTCTGAGCTGGCTACCGCTTCCTGTCCAAATTTCAAGTGCAAATCGGGACGTTTCGCTACTCTGGTGACGTAGATAGGCTTCTTCTGTGATTCGTAATAGGTGCGCGAAACAATCTCCGACACCAGTCCGAGGCACAAGATTTGAACACCGGCCAAAATCAATGCAATGGCCGCGAAAGCCAGGACACCGTCAGAGGCGAATATCGCTGAGTGAGCGATCAGCTTTTGAAAAAGCAATAACAAACCACTGGAGGTACCGGCGCCAATCGCCGAAAGCCCGAAGAAACCGAAGAAATGAAGTGGCCGGGTCGAATAGTCTAATAAAAACTTCGTACTTAGGAGGTCCAGGAACACGCGGAAGGTTCTGGAGAGCCCGTACTTCGACTTGCCGTGCTGACGCGGTGGGTTAGCAATTGGAATCTCTGTGATGCGCGCCCCCGACCACCTTGCCAGGGCAGGAATGAACCGATGGAGTTCACCATACAGCTGAATATTCTGGATAATCTCTCTGCGGTATGCCTTGAAGGTGGTACCGAAATCATGTAGCGCGACTCCGGAAAGCCTGGACATCATCCAATTCGCGATGCGGCTCGGGAGGCGACGTGTCAGCCAGGTGTCTTTTCTTTCTCGGCGCCAACCGCTGACGATGTCAAAGCCGTCATTAAGCTTTTCAATGAACGCGGGGATTTCCGCCGGGTCGTGCTGCAGATCGCCATCCATGGAGATAATTACCTCACCATGAGCAGCGTCGAAACCAGCTTTGAGCGCCGGGGTTTGGCCAAAGTTCCTTCTAAGACTGACGATGCGGACGCACTGGTCCGTCTCATGAATTTCGCTCAGGATGTCCGCGGTCCGGTCTGTGCTCCCGTCATCGACAAAGATGATTTCATAGGGCTCTTCGAGCGTGCGCATTACCTCTGTGAGCCCGATATAGAGCGGCGCTGCGCTCCCTTCTTCGTTATAGAGAGGCACAACCACCGAATACTTGACTCCGCTTTCCGCTTTCATGGCTGTTGCTCCCACATCCGTTTCACTCCGCTTCTTACTTGTGGCATGGCCGAAGCTCAGGCAGCCGCGCCAATCCATTGAGTTGAACCGACGTCTCGGTAGTTACTGAGCTGAATGTTCCTTGCCATTACGAGCTTTCCGACCGGATCCGCAGTAAGGGCCTGGATTTCAACCTCGCGCTGGCCTAACAACCGAGTTCCCGTCCTCTCGAGATCGGTGTCGAAATATCCGGGATGACACATCAGTTCGCTGGCCCCATCTGGCAAATGTTGCAGAACGTCTTGGATGCCGCGGGTATTCAGAAATCCTGTCTGGCAAATGCCGTAAAAGTGAGCCGTAGAGAAAATTCCTGCGCGCGTCAGTTTCGTCCCGAAACGCCGCGCGAAGTAAGAAACTCCCCGGGCCACCAGAGATTGCTTGATCAATGAGGCCGGGACCCCCGGCTGACTCTGAAGAAGCGTGCTCAGCGTGGGGATTTCTTCAACAGGACACCTGACGCTTCGAATGCCGAAATCTCCCGCCAGCCGGATGACAACCTGCGAGATACCTGGCAGAACATGCACGTGCTTATGCCCGTCAAGGTGCGTCGGTGAGATGCCGGCCCGACGAACTTTCGCGATCTGTGCACGCAGCTCCGTATGGATGTCGTCCAGACTCACTTGGCGGGTTCCAACTTCCCTCCACAGCCGGCCGGGGGACAAGTACAAGCGTCCCCGCTTGTCAACGAGCGTACGGATCGTGTGCGCAGGCGAGACGGGAATCCCTTGAGTGAGGTTGAGATGGATGCCCACACCCAAGTCGGGCGCATGACGAGCTATCTCGACCGCAGATTCGAAGGCTTCCCCATTC
>QHYQ01000467.1 GCA_003224175.1 Acidobacteriota bacterium | reverse complement strand
TGGAGGGAAACGCTGTGGCCCGGGAGCGCGAATGTCGTTTTAACCTGCGTTATATAGGATCCGTCATCCGAAACCGCTGCCGTGCCGCTGAGCAGGAACTCGAAGCGATAAGGCCGCACAACATAGTTGACGGCGGGGCCAAAACCCGCGACACCCGCGCCGGGGGCGACCGTCGTCAATGCAATGTGGATAGGCTGCGCGGTAAAAAGTTCCTGCATGCATTCTTCGAACCAGTGAATGCCTTTGTGGAGATTATCGCGCTCGATGCAGGCGCGGCGCGTGTCGCTCAGATCGTCGGCGTGCGCCGCCGGGGCGGCCGCGAAGAAAATAATGAAAAGTGGAAGGATCGGTCGAACCCGCTTCACGGCGATTCCTTCTGCTTTTGATTGCGTGCGACTGCATACACGCTGCGGACGTAGTGGTCCGCCTCCTCGACGCTGATGTGGTCGCACATATCGTATTTGTTGCGCTGGCCGTTCAAGCACTCCATCCACTTCTGGTTTGGCTTGATTTGTAAGCGCGGAAGGAGCTTTAGATTCACATGATAGGCCTGGCGCAGATGATCGATTTGCAGGTGATTTAACTTGTCGGGCTTGCGAGGAGGCTGTGCGGCAGGATTGGGAGCGAATTCGAAGTGCTCGTTTCGAGGTCCGTCTTGTGTCAGCAAGACGTCCAGCGTGTTTGCCATCATGGCGCGTTTCCCGAGCGTGTCATCGGTCGGTTTGTCCGGGCATAGCAGTTTACGTGCCGTCGCGATCAGCGAAGTGTGGTCGAAAGTTTTCTTGCACACGCAGTGTGGTGTGTACGGTGAGACCACCACGGCCGGCACCCGGATGCCGTATCGGTCGAAATGAAAAGGCGGCAAGGGCGGATCGGGCGGGTTCGTGGCGATGTCCTCGTGCCGCGGCTGGATCGCCACAGGCGGCGCCACGTGATCGTATAACCCGCCATGCTCGTCATAGACGATCACCAGCATGGAGTGCTCCCAGACTTTCCGGTTGCTTCGAATCGCCTTGTAGATGCTGTAGATCAGGTGTTCGCCTTCGTTGATATCGCTATCGGGGTGCTGGTCATTCTGCGGGCGAAATGTGCCCTCCTCCACTCCGGAGCTGTAGCGCGGTTCGAGGAAGCAATAACCAGGCAAGTTGTTGTCGGCGCAATCGTCGTAAAAATCGTCAAGCGTGCCGAAAAACTGATCCTGATGCGAAAGGAGGTTGGGGATCGTGGCTGCCGCGGTCCAGCCATCGGCATAAATCGTCGAAGACACGTTCGCCGCATCCAGCACTTCATAGATGGTTGGCGAAGCGCCCAGCCACTCCAGGGAATTATCCAGGCGCCCCTTGGATGTTCCCGCATGGGTGAACAGGCGGTTCGGCAACGTTGGTCCCGGGACCGACGAAAACCAGTGATCGCAAACGGCGAAGTTCTTGGCCAGACTCGTCAGCACCTGCAAATCGCCGGGATCGTAACACTGCAGCACTTTTCCCGGCTCATCGCTGTAAGTCCTGTACGATTCAGCAAACCCCAGCATCGTCGGCTCAGTGGCGCCCGTGTCGTTTTCCGTGGGCCGATAGAACATTTGCTTATAGACGTCCTCATAGTCGTGACCGGGATCGCCTAACTCCCCTACGGAAGCCGCATTGCATTCGACGTAATAAGGGTTCCCATCCTTGTCTTGATTGGACAGCTTTTTATCCCAAACCCCTTCGACGTTCTCGATTCCGGAGTATCCAAGCATGTGATCGAAGGAGCGATTCTCCAGCATCAGGACGATCAGGTGCTTGATTTGAGAAGCTGGAGTTGCGCCCGCATCAGGGGATGACTTCCGGTTATTTTGCGTCCGCATATACTCGCACTGAGATCAAACGGAATTATCGATTTGGATACTTGCGGCAGATCATAAGATTTCCGTGCCAACGACACAACGAATTTACCGTCAGGTGATTGCCCTTTCGGACACTGCTTCGCCCCTCCTCCCTCGGCCCCAGATTTTGGACCACAATCCGTGGCTACCCGCTCGGCACTGGCAGACCTTAAATCCGCCGCACATCTGTGGGCGGTGTCGCCCCCTGGTCGTTTTGTGGCGGTTCCGCTCAAAATCCGAACCTGAGTCCGTACGAGCCGAAAAAACCGCGAGTCGCATCGCAGGCGTTCTGCTCTTCGTAGTTGCCGGATCCGTCCTCATCATTGCTGCACGAGCGATCCTTGGATACGAGGAGCCCCGTCCAAGTCTGTTAGGCATCATTCTCTTGAGCGCCGCAGCCTTCGGGATGCCCTGGCTAGAAATTGAGGCGCAGTCCACCATTAAGGACCCTGCCATCGAGAGGAGCCCAGGCGTCTACAGTCCATCGGCCATCTGGGCCTTGGCTTGCGCGAAGAAGCGAGTCCCAGCGTGTCTGGCGAACATTCGTGAGGTTCTCCGTATTCACGAACATTCGAAAGTGCCCGAAGCGGTGTTCGGCGACCAGGCCAACCAGGACGTACGGGAGAGAACGTGATCGGTAAGGATTGACTTCCAGGCGTTGCTGGCCTGTGTAGTAACACTCCACGCCGATACGACTGTTTTGTCTGCCACGTCCCAACGATTCCAAGGTTCTGGCGTGGCGTCAACTCGACATCAAGCCGCTGCCCATTCTCAGTTTCACGTGACTGTACATAGGTGTAGGTCGTCGTGCCGCTGAACGGTGTCGTTGGCCAAAATTCTGTCGGACATTGAAACTGCGCAGTTGATACTTCCATTTCACTAAGTTTAGGTCGCTTCGGCGCACGAGATCGAACC
>QHYQ01000006.1 GCA_003224175.1 Acidobacteriota bacterium | reverse complement strand
TGCGCGTGGGTCAGGTCAGTGGCAAGGGTATAGCAAGTCGCTTCCGGGCGAGATCGTACAGCCACGCGTCGACTACGGAGCGCTCGTCAGCGGCTATCTTTTCAATGAGCACGCCCATGCCGAAAATGCCCAGGCCGCTACCGGAATGCAGGTAGATCACCTTGCCCTGCAGTTCGCATGTCCTCATGTCGTGCGAGATGCGCAAGCGAAATTCCGTCCCAATGGGAATGGGCACAAGCGTACCCATATAACAACCTCGCGAGCTCAATTCGGCAATTTGTGTGCGAACTGAAGTTCCGTCATGCAGCGTAATTTCGGCATCCGCAAAGAACGAGAAACGCTGATTAGCGCGTTTTTCTGTGAAGGGGGCGTTAGCTATCATGGGAGTTTCGCTTTCATCCTGTTGAATCTCACAAAGGATATTCGGACCCACAGCCACGAGTCCTCAATGGGCTGCTGGACCCAAATTCAGGCGTACTGTGGTTTTAGTAGTACCCTCTCTCCGGAGTATGGGAAGTACCGCTAAAGACGATCTGATCGAGGCGGAACAGGGGCCAAACATTAAGGGGAAAAGCCCGGCCAAGTCCAGAGAAACGGCATTCTCGGAAACCAACCCTCTACCGCTTTTTAGTACTGATAAACGAAGCTTGCCATCCGGGTGTATGCTTTATCGCACTTTCTGAGAAACTTTCGGGAGCGAATGCTTATGAGCAATATGAGCAAACAGACCAGCGCTGCCCTGCTGTTCGCGTTGGTGGCCGGATTGCGGGTTGCGGCGCAAGCGCCAACGCCGACATCGGTTCCCAATGGCCTGCCCTCGTGGGCCTATAACATCCCGGACAAGGATCAGCCCCCGGCGACACCGTTGTCTGGCACGATCCACGTCCCCGGCAGCACCAAGGAGTACGACGCGGCCCAGGTCCGCAGCGCGACCAATCCGCCGGACTGGTTTCCCGAGGAGCACCCTGCGGCACCCGGGATCGTGAAGGGCCCGAACGCACCTCCAGGGGCAACGTGTGGCACCTGCCACCTCATGTCCGGCCAAGGCCATCCTGAGTCCGCCGATATCGCCGGCCTTCCCGCCGAGTACATCGTGCGCCAGATGAAATATTTCAAGAGCGGAGCCCGGCGGGAAAACGAGCGCATGACTCCGATTGCTAAGAATGTATCCGATGAAGATGTACGGCAGGCGGCGGATTATTTTGCGGCCATCAAGCCCATTCCGTGGGTGAAGGTGATCGAAACCGCCACTCCGCCGAAAACCTACGTCAGCAGCGACGCGCGACATCGTGTTTTAGTTCCGGACGGCGGCAAGGAGCCCATCGGTCATCGCATCATCGAAACGCCGGTGGATCCAATGCAAACATCGATTCGCGATCCTCACTCGGCCTTTATCGCTTACGTCCCTCCGGGCAGCATCGCCAAGGGGGAAGCGCTGGTGAAAACCGGTGGCGCTGGCAAAACGATTCAATGCGCAATCTGCCACGGGGACGACCTGAAGGGCCTCGGTGAAGTGCCCCGGCGCACCCAAGGAGGAAAGACGCCATGTGGCATGCATATCGCATTCGGTACGCACTGGGCCTCGCCATCGTCGCTACGATGGGGATGCAGGGGCAAGGAAGCTTCGCTCAAACCGGCGCCGATCCGAATGCGGCGCCGAATCCCTATCACTTGGACGAAGGCTGGGCAAAACTGCCCCAAGGGCGTAAGTGGGGCGCGGCCATCGGTGTGGATATCGACCGCGACGGCAAGAGCGTCTGGGTTTTTGACCGCTGCGGCACGGCCGATGATTGCTCCGGGTCGAATCTGGCGCCGATTCAGAAGTTCGATGCCTTCGGCAAGCTCGTGACCAGCTTCGGCGCCGGAATGTTCAATTATCCGCACGGTATGTTCGTGGATCGGGAAGACAACATTTGGGTGTGCGACGGCAGGACAAAGAACGGCAAGGGGCAAACGGTCATGAAGTTCAGTCCGGAGGGAAAGCTCTTGATGACGTTGGGCAAGCCCGGCGTCGCCGGCGATGGCCCGGACACCTTCAACGGACCTTCCGACGTTTTGGTTGTGCCGAATGGCGACATCTTCGTCGCCGACGGACATGGCGGCGAGACGAACGCGCGGATCGTGAAGCTGACGAAAGAGGGCAAATTCATCAAGGCTTGGGGCAAGAAAGGGTCCGGCCTGGGCGAATTCGACACGCCGCACGGGCTGGCCATGGATGCCGCCGGGCGACTCTTCGTTGCCGACCGCGGGAACAGCCGCATTCAGATCTTCGACCAGAATGGCAAATTCCTCGAAGAATGGAGGCAATTCGGGCGGCCCAGCGGAATATTTATCGACAAGAAGAATATCATCTACGTCTCCGACTCGACCTCGACTGACAAGACCAATCCCGGCTTCCAGCAAGGCATTCGAATCGGGAAGGTCAAGGACGGCAAAGTCACGGAGTTCATTCCCTGGTCGGAAACGAACACGCTGGAAGCCGTCGCCGCAGACGACCAGGGTAACGTTTATGGTGGCTTTACCAACACGATGAATTTTCGAAGGTTCGCGAAGAAGTAGCGCAGCTTCGAATTAGCAATCTTCAGCTCGTTACAACCTGCAGGCGCTCAACGGCCTGTGGTTGGCTCGGAGCGATATCCCGGGGCATAGGGTCTGGTTGTTCCAGTCGCGCCCCTTCCGCACACACGGGCAACTGGTGTAGCATCCTGCGCGGACTGCTCGGAGCAAATACAAAGGGGGAAAAGAACCCATGAGAACGAATCACAAATTGGCACTGGCGGTGCTGGCTGGCGTCGCGATGGGCGTCGTTGGGGCCATGGTCATTCATGCGCAGCAAGCCAAGACGCCGGCTGGCTACGTGATCGCGGAAGTTGATGTCCACGACGCCGCTACCTTCGCGAAATATGGGGCCAAGGTTCCGGAGACGCTGGCGCCCTTCAACGGTCATTACCTTGTTCGCGGCGGCAAGATTGAGGGCGTCGAGGGCACAGCGCCCAAGGATCGCTTCGTAGTGATCGCTTTTGACAGCGCGGAGAAAGCCCGAGCCTGGGAGAATTCCGCCGCGTACGAGGCGATCAAACCCATCCGGCATAGCTCGGCTACGAGCCGCGTATTCATTGCCGAGGGCGTCGCGCCTTAGTCGCGAACCGACTTTTTCTATAGATCTGAGTCGTCCCGGCTCCTATCGGTGGGACCGGAGGTGGCTACGTTACTTGGTCGAAAGCTCGCTCTCGCGATTTCTTACTGGAGGAAAACATGAAGAAGATGATTTGTATTCTCGGGATTCTGGGGCTTGTCGCAATACTGCCCGCACCTGTTGCATGGGCTCAGCTCGCCGACCCAGGTAGTGTGGGCGTCGCGATGGGCCACGTGCACTTCGCGGTGCAGGACGTGGATGGGGCCAAGAAGTTTTGGATCGCCGTCGGCGGCACGCCCATCGCCAAGCTCGGCGCGAACGAAGTGGTGAAATTCCCCGGCGTACTGATCCTGATCCGCAAAGCCATGGACCCGCCGGCCGGCACCGTGGGATCGACCGTGAATCATATCGGCTTCCTGGTGCCAAACGTGGTCGAGGCGAGGTCCAAGTGGAAGGCCGCAGGGCTGATCATGGAGCCTCCAAACCCAGCGAACGCGAAACAGATCTATCTGCACTCGCCCGACGACCTCGCGCGGATCGAAATTCTCGAAGACGCGATGCAGACCGTGCCGATTAAGTTTCACCACGTTCACTTCTTCGTGGCGGATGCGGGCGGCACGAACTCTGTGTTGGCCATACAGGCGTGGTACGCCAAGACGTTTGGCGCCAAGCCAGGCAAGCGCGGGCAATTCGAGGCTGCCGACCTGCCGGGAGTGAACCTGACCTTCGCGAAATCCGACACGCCGACCGTGGGAACCAAGGGACGAGAACTCGACCACATCGGCTTCGAGATCAAAGGACTCGAGGCCTTTTGCAAGAAGGCTGAAGCCGCGGGGATCAAGCTCGACATGCCTTATACTCCCCGGCCCGATCTGGGCATTGCCCTCGCGTTCGTCACGGATCCGTGGGGCACTTACATCGAGCTGAACGAGGGCTTGGGCAAGCTGTAAGCAGTAGGAGCGTGGAATGCGAGGAATAGCTGGCCGGGCAATCGTGGGCTTGGCGGGTGTGCTCGCTTTGGCTTCATTTGCTACAGCCCAAACAAGTGATGACGAAACGACTCACGTGCCAAAGACCCGCACTCTTTTCGAAAAGCTGAATGCCGAGGCGAAACCGTCGGCACCTGCTCCCAAGCGTGATCTGAACGGCGCTTGGACGGGTCCTGTCGCTTCCATCGGGCGCAATTTTCCTCCCTTCACGCCCCTTGGTGAGCAGCGCTTCAAGCTCAATAAGCCCGAACCGGTATACCACCTGGCGAACACGAATGATCCGCTGATGACGTGCGATCCCTTGGGGTTTCCCCGCAATGTTATCAACGAGACAAGAGGCATGCGCTTTGCTCAGCTACCGGACCGCATGATCGTGCTCCATCAGTACCAAAGAGTCTGGCGCGAAATCTGGACGGACGGGCGAGAGCTTCCCAAGAGCATCGACACCAAAGATGGCGCGCCTTCGCGCTGGTATGGCTATTCCGTGGGGCATTGGGACGGGGACTACACATTCGTCATTGATAGCATCGGCATGGATGACAGGAGCTGGCTCGATACGTCGGGCCATCCTCACAGCGTGGACATGCGTGTGCAGGAACGCTACACGCGCGTGGATCACGACACTTTGCATATGAGCGTCACGATTGACGATCCCAAGACTTATATTTCACCGTTTGAAGAACTCACCGGCGTACCTTTCAAGTGGATTCCTAACCAGGAACTCGAGGAGCAGCTCTGCATTCCATCCGAAGGCATCGCCTACATGAACATCATTGGACATCCCGGTGGCACTGCCGATCCCGCAAAGTAAATCCAAACGATCGAGGCAAATGACCATTCGCGCGATCCCCATCGCGTTTCTCCTCGGCATCCCGTTGACAGGCGCAAGGGCCCACGGCCAAATCGCCGCTCAAACGGCTGGGCAACAAATCGCCCAGCAGCCGCCCGCGCAGAAAGAATTAATGGCGGAAGACGTCTACAAGAATATTCAAGTACTCCGAGGTATTCCTGAAAACCAATTCCTCGCCACAATGGGCTTCTTTTCTGCCTCAATTGGCGAGAGTTGCGAATTCTGCCACGATGACGAGAGCAGTTGGGCGGGCTATGCCAAAGACAACGCCCATAAACAGACCGCGCGGAAGATGGTCCTGATGATGAACGCCATCAATAAGAGTTACTTTGGCGGAAGTCGCAAGTTGACTTGCTACTCCTGTCACCGCGGCACTGATCTTCCGAAGGTCACTCCGAACCTGGCGGAGCAGTACAGCGCGCCGGTCGTCGAAGAACCGGATGTGATTACGGACCAGGCTGCGGGGGAACCTCCAGCGGAACGAATTCTCGACAAGTACATTCAGGCGCTCGGTGGCGCGCAGCGCTTGGCGAGCATCACCAGTGTCAGCGCCAAAGGCACTTATCAGGGTTATGCAGAAATTGAGAAAAGCCCGATCGAAATCATGGCCAAGGCTCCTGGGCAACGCGTGACGATCATTCACACATCCAATGGTGATTGGACGACCACTTACGACGGTCGCGCGGGTTGGGTGGCAGAGCCGGGCAGACCAGTGCCATTGCTGGAATTGACGGGCCAATTTCTGGAAGCGGTCAAGGTGGATGCCGACCTTGCTTTTCCAGCGCGCATCAAGCAAAGCTTCAGCGAGGGGCGCGTCGGCTATCTGACCACCATCAATGATCGTGAGGTCGAAGTCGTTCAGGGAGACAGCGGCGGGATTTTCCCGGTAAAGCTATATTTCGATAAGGAATCGGGGCTGCTCGTGAGGCAGGTACGCTATACGAATTCTCCGGTTGGGCTCAACCCGACGCAGATTGACTACACCGATTATCGCGATGTCTCCGGCGTGAAAATGCCATTCCGCTGGACGACGACGTGGACGGACGGGAGATCGAGCACCGAGTTGAGCGAAGTTAAAGCGAATTTGCCAATCGACGCAGCCAAGTTCGCTAAACCGGCGGCGCCGGCGGCGGGCAAGCCCGTAGCCCGGTAGCTGCTTAACTAATACGGCTGGACGAGGTAAAATTTCCTTGCAGTAAGGGCACAATCTTAATACGCTCTCGGGAGCAGCTCGCCCTGGACAATGGCTTTAGTTCGAGACTCTAAATCTCTGAAGGAGAAGGCATGAAGAAGCTACTGATGTTGGTCGTAACGCTTATGTTTGGAGCCAGCTTGGCGATGGCTCAGACTCAGAATAGTGGTTCGACGACGACGCCGGCCCCAGCCGCCAAGACGGCGAAGAAGAGCACGAAGAACGCGAAGGCTAAGACCACGAAAGCCAAGGACACGAAGGCAAAGAAGACGGACAACACCGCGAGCCCCTCGAAGTAACTTCGCGGCTTTGTTTCCACCGAAAGGCGGCCCTTCTGGGCCGCTTTTTGTTTTAGGCTCTATTTTTGACGTCCTTTAATGATTCCTGCCTTGCCCGTTTAGGAGGTTGTGGTATGGCTTCGCTACGCTGGCAAAGCGGTATACTCCAGTCATGAAGGTTAAAGGCAAGCTAAAGAATCGCGAGAAGATACGGCACAATAAGCAATCTGTTCTCGACGTTCAGGTAATTCCGGCGCCGACAATTTTTTGGCATCCCTCGATTTCCTTGGAAAAGTTGCTCTCCGACTTTGCCGAATATCAAGACTCGATTATCGTGAGTTGACCAGCCGCTCCGCCTCAATCCTTGGGATTTGTAGCGAAGATCGATAATTCAGGTGTAAAGCCGCGATCATCCATCTCCAGCGCCGCCTTCACCATATAGGCGATCTCCTCGCCTCGCAGCTTGGTGGGATTTTCCTTCTGGGATAAGCCGGCAGTAGCAAAGAAGTTTGTGAGAACTTCGCTTGGATTGATCAGGAAGACGCGAATGTTATAGCGGCGAAGCTCGGCCCGCCAGCACTCAGTCATGCCGCGCAAGGCGAACTTGCTGGCATAATAGGCGGTGCCATTCGGAGCCCCGCGCAAGCCAGCGGTCGAGGCGATGTTGACGATATTACCTCGCTGGCGTGCGATGAAGTGTTTTGCCGCTTCCCGAGCCATGAGCATGGCCCCTGTAACATTGGTGGCAAAAACAGACTCAAAGCTGGAGCGGTCGAATTCAACCAAATTCTTGAACACACCCACGCCCGCGTTATTCACCAAGATATCCAGTTCCCCGAACGCCTTGAAAAGTTCTTGATAAGTCCGCTCCACGTCGGCTTCATTCGCCACGTCTGCAACGATGGGCAGAGCCTTCAGAGCCAGAGCGGTCTCCGTCAGCCGGCCTCTGTCACGCCCGGTGATGGCTACGCGCGCTCCGCTCGAAGCGAGCGTTTGGGCTATGGCGCGTCCGATGCCGCTACTTCCGCCCGTGATCAAAGCCGTCGCATTTCGCAGGTTCATCTCTCCTCCAGAGCTCTGTCTCTTGCAGAATATCGAATGTTAACATCAGAAAAAATAGCGCATTCACATTGCCGCTCTTACCGCGTATCTTGCCTGGGTCGATGATGAGCATGAGCAGGCGCTCACCTGCGGAGGAATAAGACCGATGACGCGTATCGCGCCCGAGGACGATTACCAGTGACGGCTGAAACGAGCCGCATCGAAGCTTTTGCCGACGGCGTGTTCGCCATTGCCATCACGTTACTGATTCTAGAGATCAAGATTCCCCCTGCCGGAAGCGGCTCATTGTCCCGGGAATTGCTGAGCCAATGGCCCTCTTACCTCTCATTCCTCATAAGTTTCGCTTTTATTGGAATTATGTGGATCAATCACCACCGGCTTTTTACGCATATTGCCCGTGCGGATGACGTGCTTCTCATTTTGAATCTGCTCCTCCTGCTGGGTGTTATCGTCGTTCCGTTCCCGACGGCTGTGCTCGCCACGCATCTGGGAGAGACCGATCAGCGGGCCGCTCTTATTCTGTACAACGCGACGTATGTTTTTATCGCCGTGGTCTTCAATCTGCTCTGGAGGTATGCCTCCTCAGCCAAGCGCCGCCTTCTGGCTAACGATGTGGACTCCGCGTCCGTGCAGAGGATTTCGCGCCAATATATGCTCGGCCCTGTGTTCTACCTCGTCTGTCTCGGTTTGTCATGGCTGAGCGCACCCGCAAGCTTGACTCTGAGTTTCGCACTCGCCTGCTTCTTTGCCCTACCACCTCATGTGGTTGCATCCAAGCGAAAATAGCCCGGACCAATCAGGGCGCCACTGGGAGGACCGGCTGCTCACATGGACCGGTTCTGTCTATGACACGCTAGGCGCACAAACTCATCCCGTCAGAGGCAAATAGCCATCAGAATAATAGAGGAAATGCAGACACCGTATTCCCGCCGGCACCATTCTTATCTTTGTTTGCGCCCTGCCGCGTTCTTCCGGACGCTGCTTCTCGTGTCCATTACTTTCGCGCCTGGGCACGCGCAACAACCGGCGCGCCCTTTACCTCCTCCGCCTGAAATCCAGCCCCCGCAAAATGCTCCAGAGCCGCCCCTGCAAAGCGGCTACACGATCCAGAGGAGTGTGGACCTGGTGGTGCTGCACGTGTCGGTCACGGACGAGCATGGACAGTTTGTGCCGGGACTGAAAGAAGAAAACTTCCGCGTCTTCGAGGACAATTCCGAACAGAAAATCTCAGTCCTGCACCAGGAGGACGCGCCCGTCAGCATGGGCCTGCTGATCGATAATAGCGGTAGCATGGGGGACAAACGCGAAAGGGTGAACGCGGCAGCGCTGACCTTCGTCAAAACCAGCAACACCGATGATGAGGTTTTTGTCGCCCACTTCAACGACAAATACTATTTTGACCGCGACTTCACCAACGACGTCAACGAGTTGAAAAAGGCCCTGGAACAAGCCGATCCCAGCAGCAGCACGGCCCTTTATGACGCGACGGCTGCCTCACTGGATCGCCTGAAAAGTGGCTATCTGGATAAGAAGGTGCTTCTGATCGTGAGTGATGGTGAAGACAACTCCAGCCATCGCAGCCTGGAGTCCGCTCTGCAGGAAGCGCAAAGATCGAGCGCTTTGATTTACGCTGTCGGGTTGCTCCGAGAGGAAAAGCCAGAATCGGCCGAACGCGACCGCCAAGCGCTTCTGGCATTGACTCGCGCCACGGGCGGGTCGGCCTTATTCCCCGAAAACCTGGAGGATGTGGAGTCAACCTGTAATCAGATCGCACGGGACATTCGCCACCAGTATACCCTCGCCTACTATCCGACGAATTCGCGCAAGGACGGCTCTTTTCGTTCTCTGCGCGTGCAGATTATTCCTCCTCCGGGAAGTGGAACCATTTCTGCGCGAACGCGCACCGGCTATTATGCGCAACGCGTTTCCTCGGGCAATTAAGCTCCACGAGCCCAACCCCGCTACTCTTTGACCGGCACTTCCGGTGAATCATCCGCGCCCGCGATTCGGGCTGTTGCTTGATTTCAAGTAGCTGGGACCGTAGAATCTAATCGCTGCTTCCAGGCGGCGTCGCCGAGAACAAGGAGAGAAGTATTAATCGTTCCTCAAGCCCGCGAAGTTTTGTCGTTCCTTTTTTACGCGGCGCGCCTTGCTCGCACTGCTCCTGTTTGCTGTGCCCACGCTGGCAACCTTGGCCAAAAATAGTTGGTATCTGCCGTCGTCAAATCCGGGTCATTATCTGAATATCGCGAGCAAGATGCAGTTACGTCATTGCCCGATAATTCTTGAAAAGGCGCCTCTGCAACCGATCGCGAAGTTGGTTCCGCCGCAACCCGTGGCCCGGAGCACCCGGGAGCCCGATTCGGAGCCTCCGAAGCCTTCGATCGGTGTGACCGTATCTCTGCAGCATCGATCACCTCCATCTTTATCCCTCTAGGTTCCGGCGTTTTCCCCATTTTTGTTTCAGCAGTTGCGGTCTGATATCCCAGGCTCTGCTCGATAGTTATCGGATATTCGAGAGGCCGCAATGGCTCAAACGACTAACGCGAATCGGCTGACTCCAGCTCAACTCGATGAGTTGCGCCAGTTCAGTACTTGCGTGACCGCGAGCGCCATCGAGACGTTCGGCGTTCGTATGCATAACAGTGGTTCGCCGATTCCAGAATTGGTTGCGTCTTCGAGGAGGTTCCACCGGTCGTGGGTTACGCGGCGACGGCGCGCATCCGCAGCGCAGACCCGCCCATGGAAAAACACGGTTATTTTTACTATGACCGCGAAGACTGGTGGAACCATATCCTCACGATTCCCGCTCCTCGAATCGTGGTCATTGAGGATCTTGACGAACGCCCCGGATTGGGGGCGTTCGTAGGCGCCGTACACGCGCAAATTTTGCATGCGCTGGGATGCGTGGCGTTGGTGACCAACGGAAGCGTGCGTGACATCCAGGAGATCCGGCCAACCGGATTTCAGCTCTTTGCTTCCAACGTGGCGGTCTCCCATGCTTACGCACATGTATTCGATTTCGGCGGCAAAGTTCGCGTGGGTGGATTGGATATTGCATCAGGCGACTTGATCCAAGGCGATCTTCATGGAGTGCAAACGATACCTCTGGAGATCGCCGATAAAGTGCCTGCAGCTGCTCGTGAGATCGTCCAAACGACGAAAACGGCTGATGGATTTGTGCCGCTCGGATGATTTTTCTGTGGAGAACCTTCAAGAGATCATGAAGCAAGAAGAGAAGGAATCAAGTGTATGACTACTACAATTGATCTCGAAGCGCACCCATCTTCCGGCAGTCACCTGCTCTTCGTTAATAAAGCGCCGGGATTATCCAGTAAGGCCTCTCACCGCTCCGGGCAGGCATTCGGATGCTATCTGCTCGCATTGATTGCATGGACAAGCATCTTTTCCGGGTGTGCCCGGCCCGCGAAAGTCGATGCCTCCGCCGCTGCGCCGGTGGTCGCCGTCGTTAATGTCGTACGCCGCGATCTTGCGAATACTCTGGAAATTGCGTCTGAATTCCAGCCTTACCAGGAAATCGAGGTGTATGCCAAGGTCTCCGGATATATCCAGAAGCTCCACGTAAATTGGGGCACGCATGTTAGAGCCGGGCAGGTTCTGGCGGATTTGGAGATTCCCGAATTACAACAGCAACTGCAGGAAGATGAGGCTACCGTTCACCGCAGCGAGAGCGATCTCGAGCGCGCCCGCGAGGAACTCAACCGCGCGAATTCGGCATACAAAGTTGCGCACCTGACTTATTCGCGTCTGGCGGACGTGCAAAAATCGCAACCGGGGCTAGTGGCGCAAGAGGATATCGACGTTTCCGAAGGAAAGGACCTGGAAGCGAGTGCCGGTGTTTCCGCCGCCAAAGCTTCACTCGCGTCTGCAGAACAAGCATTGGTGGCGGCGAAAGCCACACTGGATAAGGATTCGCTTCTCAGATCAGATTGATACACAGACGCGCACCATGCACACCGAAGTGGAAGTCCCCAATGCGAATTACAACCTCGTCCCCGGAATGTACGCTTCCGTGGACATTCCCCTGCACAAAGCGGCGAGGGTGTTAGCCGTTCCCACCCAGGTGGTCCAGCCTTCCGGCCAGGATAAGGGAACAGTTTTGCTCGTAAATGATTCCAATCAGATCGAGAGGCGTACGGTCACGCTCGGTCTGCAAACGGCTACAGAAATCGAAATTGTCTCCGGCTTAAAAGAAAACGATCGTGTGATTTTCGGATCGCAGGGACAGTATCAGCCCGGTCAAAGGGTCGCACCGAAGGCCATGGAGTCTCAAGAAATGGAGCAGTAATCCGATGCCCTCCTTTTCCATTCGACATCCCTATTTGATCATCGTGTCTTGCCTTTTTCTCTGCGTGCTTGGAGTCACCAGCGTTGTGCAAATGCCGGTGGATATGTTTCCGCCCATCAACATTCCGGTCGTGCTGGTGGCCACCTTTTACAGTGGTATGCCGCCACAGCAGATCGAAGCAGATATCACGGACACATTTGAACGCTTCTTCACACTGGCGGGCGGCGTGGATCACATGGAATCCCGCTCCATGACTGGCGTCAGCCTCATCAAGATCTATTTCCAGCCCGGTACCGACGCCAATGCCGATGTCACCCAGATTTCGAATCTGGCTATGGCGGATTTGCGGAGGCTACCTCAAGGAACGCTCCCACCGGTGGTTCTGAAGGTCGATGCCTCGAGCCTGCCGGTCTGCTTGCTTACGGTGCAAGGCGAGGGCCTGGACGAAACGCAGCTCCACGACTATTTGCAGTATCAGATACGCAATCAGATCGCCGGCGTTCCGGGCGCGACGGTGCCTCCGCCCTTTGGCGGCAAGTACCGGCAAATCATGGTCTATGTTGATCCGGTCAAACTGCAGGCACACGAATTGAGCCCGATGGACGTGGTCCGCGCCACGGATGCCTCCAATCTCATCTTGCCCGCCGGGGATGTGCGCATCGGCCCCATGGACTACAACATCTACACGAACGCCCAGGTGCCCAATGCCCAGGCCCTTAACGAGATCTCGCTTAAGACCGAGGGGCAGCAGTCCGTCTTTGCTTCGGACGTAGGCAAGGCGGTGGACGGCTCCGCGTTGCAGTACAACATCGTCAGAGTCAATGGCCAGAAGTCCGTATATGTCGCAGTTCAGAAGCAAGGCGGAAATACCAATACCATTGAACTTGTCAACGGTATCGAAAAAGCGATTCAGTCTTTACGCGATATTCCCGCTCAGTTGAAGACCGCCGTCGTTTTCGATCAATCTCTGTTTGTAAAGCAGGCCATCTTACTGTTTTGCATGAAGGCGGCATTGGCCTCCTCCTTACCGGCTTCATGATTTTGATTTTTCTCGGCAGTCCCCGCGCTACCGCCGCGGTATTCCTCTCCATCCCGCTCTCTGTGATGGCCACTTTTTTCATACTTCATCTGGGCGGCAGTTCCATTGACAGCATGGTGCTCAGTGGGCTGGCCTTGGCCTTTTCGCGGTTGATCGACAATTCCGTAGTCGTACTGGAAAATATCTTCCGCCATCTCGAATTGGGCGAAGAATCCGTAGTGGCCGCCGAACACGGCTCCAACGAAGTTGCCCTGGCCGTTCTGGCGATCACCTTTGTCACCGTCGTCGTCTTTTTCCCTGTTACCCTTCTGTTTGGTGTCAGCAAGTACCTGTTCACCGCGTTGGCCTTAGGCGTGGTGATCTCGCTCCTGGCTTCTTACGTCGTCGCGGTCTCGGTAGTTCCCCTTTACTGTTCCAAGGTCCTGCGTCGAATTTCGGGGCACGGCCACGAATCCGAGCCGCGGGCCCCTTCCTGGGGAGCGCACATCCATACGCGGTTCAATGCTGGCTTTGAGCGTTTGTTGAGGCTTTACGATAAATGGGTAAGAAAGGCGCTGGAGCGGCCGAAACAAGTGATCTGGGGTTTTGCTGCCGTAACCGCCCTCAGCTTCGCCCTCTATCCGCTCGAGATCGAATTGCGCGCGATCTCCCCGAATTGCGCACCTATTTCCAGTCCGGCGGCTTGGTGGACGCCGTTCTGAATCAAGGCGCTCCAGCGCCCATTGATGTGCAGGTGAGCGGGGCGGACCTCCCCACGGTCAACGGTATCGCCCAGCAATTGACGCAAGAGTTCCGGTCGGTTCCTGGCGTTTCCGATATCTACACGCCGCAGGATATGGACTATCCGGCGTTGCAAGTGGATGTGAATCGCGAACGCGCCAGCCAGCTTGGATTGGACCCCAAAGAGGTAATCGATAACCTGGTCACCGCCCTCACCTCCAACGCCATGATCGCGCCCGCCTATTGGGTGGATCCACGGAGCGGCAACAATTACTTTGTCACCGTGCAATACCCTGAAAACCAAGTAAGAACGGTGGACGATTTGAAAGCTATGCCTCTGCGCGCGCCAAACCTGAAGATGCCGACGTATCTGAACCAAGTCGCGGACGTCAGCACCATCCTCACCCCCACGGAGGTCGACCATTACCAGTTGCAGAGAGCCTTCGACATCTATGTTGCGCCTTCCGGCGAAGATCTTGGAAATCCCGAAAAAACAATCTCCAAGATTATTGCTGAGACAAAACTCCCGCCGAATATTCGTATCAACGTGCGCGGACTGATCCGCACGATGCAATCTTCGTTCGCCAGTTTTGGCATAGGTCTGGTGCTGGCTGTCTTGCTGGTCTACTTGATACTGGTTGCGCAGTTTTCTTCTTTCATCGATCCCTTCCTCATCATCCTTGCCGTTCCGACCGGATTGGTCGGCGTCGCCCTCACTCTGGTTCTGACCGGCACGACACTGAATATTCAGTCGCTCATGGGTATTGTCATGCTGCAAGGCATGGTGGTCTCCAATAGCATCTTGATTGTCGATTTCGCGAACGTGCTGCACGGAGAAGGTCACAACGCAGCTGAAGCTGTGGCTCTCGCCTGCCGCATCCGCCTGCGCCCCATTCTGATGACTTCGCTCGCGACGGTGGTCGGATTGCTGCCCATGGCCTTCAAACTCGAAACTGGGAGCGAGGCTTATGCCCCCCTGGCTCGCGCGATTATCGGAGGGCTGCTTTCTTCCGTCGTGCTTACCATCTTTGTGGTGCCGGCGGCCTATCTGCTGATTTACCGCCGCCGTGAAGGGTTGCAAGTGCAAAGCGCGCTGGGAGAAGCGCAATGAAACTCGCGTGGCAGCTATTCATTTTTGCTTCTGTAATGACGCTCGTTTCAACGTTTGCCACAGCCCAAACCGTCCAGACACTCAGCCTGCAGGAGGCGGAGCAGCTTGCGATCCAGAATCATCCGCAAATTCAGGCTGCCACCGCTCTTGCCTCAGCGGCCGAGGCCCAAACCCGGGAAGTCCGCGCCGCGTATTATCCAAACGCCAACGGCAACCTCACGGGCGCGGAAGCGGTGGATTCAAACCGCATTGGTGCCGGATTTCTAAATGCCCCGAGCGTTTTTAATAAGTACGCCAATGGCTTCTCGCTAAGCCAGCTCATTAGCGACTTCGGACGTACCCATCAATTTGTGAAAAGTTCCAACCTACATGCGCAGGCCCAGCAAGAGAACGTAGTGACTTCTCGCGCCGACGTGCTGCTGCAAGTCGATCAGTCCTACTTCGGAGTACTGCGTGCCCAGGCCCTCCTGCGAGTCGCCCAGCAGACGGTCAGCGAGCGCCAACTTGTTTCCAACCAAGTGACGCAGATGGCGGCAAATCTGCTCAAGTCGCAGTTAGATGTGACCTTTGCAAATGTCGACCTGGCACAATCGCAGCTACTTCTGATTCAGGCGCAAAACAATCTGCAGGCCTCCTATGCGGATTTGACCAGGGCGCTCGGTTTTGCCGATCAGCGACGCTACAACCTGGTCGAACAGGCGCAGACGCCTGCTCCACCCATGGATCTCACGAGTCTCATTCAGCAGGCCATGATGAATCGGCCGGAATTGATCAGCCAGCAATTCGAGGTAAATTCTGCGCAGGCTTTTGCCACCGCCGAGCGCGATCTTTGGTTTCCGACGATCTCCGCAGTCGGCGCCGCCGGCCTCATCCCCTTCCATACAGCCGCTGCCGGGCTCAACGATCAATATGCCGCGGCTGGTTTTAACGTGAATATCCCGATTTTTAATGGGCATTCGTTCGGCGCTCTACGTAATGAGGCGACGGCGCGCGCGCTGGCACAACAGCAAAATCTTCGAGATCTCCAGGATCGCATCGTTCGCGACGTGAATAAGGCCTGGCTGGGCGCGAATTCCGGCTACCAGCGCCTTTCCGTGGTCGAACAACTCGTAAACCAGGCGACCTTAGCTTTGAACCTGGCTCAGTCGCGCTACCAACTGGGGTTGAGTTCGATCGTCGAACTCACGCAAGCGCAATTAAATCTGACCCAGGCGCAGATCGAGCAAGTCAACGCGACTTACGACTACCAAACCCAATTGTCGGTACTGAACTACCAAATAGGGAATCGTCGCTAGCGGAGCGCGTAGCGGGACGCAAGGCCGCGACGGCCTCAAGGATCGCTTGACCCTTCCTGCGTCAAAGCAACATTAAGATAATTACGATGATCAGGAGAATTCCCAACCCGCCACTCGGGTAATAACCCCACGCATGGCTGTAGGGCCAGGTCGGCAGCGCTCCTAACAGCGCCAAGATTAGAATAACGAGCAGTATCAGTATAGTGAGCATGATTAGAATCCTTTTCCACCCCCTCGACCCCAGTCATGAGATGGAAAAATCAATGGAAGGTGCATACACGATTGCCTCCATTTTCTTTGACAGCGTCTCCGCTGTTGTGATAAATGCCCTGCGTAAGCACAAATGCGGCAACCAACGCCTGACGCTGCCCAGTTGAGGCAATACGACGTTCCTACCGGGCGATCTCGGATCCCAAAAAGAGGTGACTCATGTCCGAATCTCACGAAGATGCCGAACTTTTCGCAGCCAATGATAAGGAGCCGGACAGGGCTGTGGGACTGAGCCGGAGATCGCTACTGAAGAATGTCGCCGGAGCCGCTCTGGGCGCGGCAGCAGCGGGCCTTACGGGCGTTAGGGGTGTACGGGCGCAGGTGTCCGGGCTTTATACCTCTAATGAACCGCCCGAAATTCCTCTTCCTATGGGCTCGCTCACCTATCTAGATCGCAAGCAATACATCCACAATATGGAGATTCAGGCCCATCTTCCCGGCACCACGATTACGGGTGGCGAGCCGCTGTGCGTCATGTGGGCGCGAGGCAAGCAGAGATTGTTGCCGGGCGGCGGCGGTTTTGTGGATATTAGCAATGCCAAGAATCCTGTCGTTTTGAACAAAGGGATGACACAAGGCTCCTTTGCCACCGTCACCTACAACACGAAAATTAAGAAATGGATCATGATGGTCACTGCGGCGCAACCGCTCACCATGGAAGTTCCCGAATATCCGCACGGCCAATACGACAAGGAATTGCGGGACAAAATACTCGCGTACAAAGGCCTTCGGGGCATTCGCAACTACGACGTCACCGATCCGCACAAGCCTAATCTCCTGCAGGAATATAACACCGGAGTGAAAGGCAACGGTACGCATCACAATTTCTATGATGGCGGCCAGTATGCCTATCTGGATTGCGGCTGGGATGACCAGTTGCGCCTGGAGAATCTCGAGCGGCCCTATAGCAATGCCTTGATGATTGTCGATATGTCCGATCCCGCCAACGTAAAAGAGGTGTCGAAATGGTGGGTGCCGGGGCAACGATTGGGCGAGGAAGAGGAGTACAAAAAGTATCGGTTCGCCGGTGACCACACTTCCTGGACCGGCAACCACGGCGCAATCACCGTTCCCAAGCGCGTGGAAGACGGGGGCACCGTGGGCTACGGCGGTTTTGGCGCTTTTGGCATGTACGTAATGGATCTATCGGACATCAAGCATCCCAAGCCCTACGGGCATGTGCAGTACGAATTCGACACTTTCGGCACTATCCCGTTCCACACCTGCTTGCCCATCACCGCCGATGCGGCCCATCCTCGGCTACAAGATATCGTCGTGGCCGCCCATGAGTCCGTGGAAGCCGACTGCCGTGAGAATTACCATACCCCTTACGTCATCGACGTAAAGGATCCGCGAAATCCCAAAATCATTGGTTTCTTTCCTCGCCCGGCGGCTCCCCCGGACGCTCCCTACACGGATTTCTGCTTCGCGCGCGGGCGCTTCGGATCGCATAACACCCATTGTTGGCTGCAGCCCGGCGCCGCCAAGCCAAATATCGTCGCGATGACCTGGTTTAACGCGGGCATCCGCATTTTCGACATCTCCGATCCCGCTGCTCCCAAAGAAGTCGCCTGGTTCGTGCCGCCGCGCGATGGCGACATCGACAAGTACATAACGTGGTGGCGTGGGACCACGGAGAACGTCTTTGTCGAGTGGGATCGAAACCTCATCTGGATCGGCACGCACGAAGGTACCTATTGCCTCTCCACCCCAGCCCTGGGCAAGCCCGTGCTCGAGCCTAGCAAGGTCCAGAGGTGGTCGATCCCGTTTTGTAACGTGGGCTGGGACGAGCAAACTCCCACCACTCTTTACTTCGGAAGAGGACTCAGCCAGATGGGCTGAACCGCCGCCACTCGGCATTACGGCCTTCCTTCCGCATCGGCTTAAGCTAATTGCCGATCTGGAAGAGGTGCAGCACTAGCAGTACTTCCGCGGGGGCATTTGTGATTTCCTGCACGATCCCCTCAGGTGAAGCCTTTAACGCGGGGTCGGGCATCAAATGGTAAAGCGCATTGGTGCCGGTCCACCAACTGATCTAAGGTCCGGATGAGCCATGATCAGAGTACTGGTTGTCGACGATAACCACGAGTTCCGCGCCGCTGTTCGAGATCTCCTCGAAGGCGACCTGCAAATTCGAGTCGTCGGCGAAGCTTGCGACGGTCTTCAGGCCATCAGTTTGACGGCTCACCTGCAGCCTGACCTGATTCTCATGGATATCGCCATGCCCCTGATGAACGGCCTGGAAGCTACTTCTGCCATTCGGGAGAGATGGCCGAAGGTTGTCGTCATACTTGTCACGGCCATACCCAGCAACTCCTATCAGCAAATTTCCGACCGTTGTGGCGCCAATGCTTTTTTACCTAAGGAAGAGATGGGCTCGTGTCTTATTTCCACGATGCATCGCCTCGCTTGCGCGACCTTGCCCGGCTAAGTCTCGGAGACAGGCGTTCGGAGCATAGCGCTGCCTTCTTTTACAAATTTTTGTAACGCCTTGTTCCTTGCTTCGCGTTTCTCTACAGCGACCCTATGTCAATCGCTACGTGTTTTATGTCTGCCCATCTACAGAATTTGCAATTGTCTGCAGAATCCCGCCCGCAATCTCACTAAGTGACGACCCCTGACTTGCAGTACCTGCCCCACCGTTCCCCCTTACCCGGTGGGGCTTTTTTCTATTGGTCCAAGGCTTCTCGCGGAGAGTAGTGAAATCTGAACGTTCAGACCACGCCGTCCTGCCGAAAGCGCTGAATCTGTTGCGGAGTATATCCGAGTTCGCGGAGGATGAGGTCTGTGTCTTGGCCCAGGGCCGGAACCGCCTCCATGCGAGGCTCGACTCCGTCCAGGAGAATGGATGGCACAAGGGCTTGCAGTGGCCCCACCGGGGAGGCGATGTCTCGCCGACGCCCCCTCTCCGTATGTTGCGGGTGAGCCAGCAGGTCTTGCACCGAATTCGAGCGCGAGTGAGCGATACCGGCGTCCTCTAGCCGCGCTACAATTTCGTCTAGAGTCAATGTCCGGAAAATTTCTGAAATCACGGCCCGCAATGCTTTGCGATTTTCGGAACGCTGTGAATTACTGTCGAAGCGGGGGTCGGCCGCGATTTCTTGGTTTAGCAGAACCACGATGCAAAACTGCCGCCACTCTCGTTCGTTTTGAATCCCGATATTGATCTGCTTGCCGTCGCCGGTGAAGTATGGCCCGTAAGGAGCGATCGACGCGTGCTCTGCCCCGCTTCGCGCGGGGGCCGACCCGCTGTACACCCCGTAATACGCCGCTGGTAACACCCATTCGCTGAGGGCATCGAATAGAGACACCTGCACGAGGCCTCCTCGGCCGGTCTTTTCGCGCCGGTACAACGCTATCAGTATTCCGCTGAACGCATACATGCCCGCCGCTATGTCCGCTACTGAACTTCCCGCCTTGCACGGCGCATCCGGCGTTCCGGTGATGGAAACCAGACCCGTCTCGAACTGCACCAACAGGTCGTAAGCCTTCTTGTTTTTATAAGGGCCCTCTGATCCGTAACCGCTTATCTCGCATACGATGAGCCTTTGATTCCTGAAGAGCATCGCCTGGCTTTTCAAGCCAACTCTGTCGGCAGCACCGGGCGCCAGGTTGTGTATGAGGACGTCGCAGTCCGCCGTCAGTCTATCTACGATCTCTGCGGCTTGAGGGCGCTTGAGGTCCAGGCTGAGGCTTTGCTTTGACCGATTAAGCCAGACGAACCAACTCGACATTCCGCGCACTTTATGGTCGTAGTCACGAGCAAAGTCGCCGCCTTCGGGGCGCTCGATCTTAATAACTCGGGCGCCAAAATCGGCCAGTTGGCGCGAGGCGAACGGAGCAGCTACCGCCTGCTCCACGGATACAATTTTGATGCCTTCGAGCGGTAGCATTAATAGCTAGAGCTTCGTAGAAAGCACATCACCAGGGGCTACAAGGAGGCGGCACAGGGAAGACAGCGCTCCACGCATAGTCCCAGGCAATCGTACTACGAAATGTCTGGTAGAAATTCTAGAGCTGCGCCGACGGTCGGATTGTAGCAGAGTCGGCGTTGCTAGGGGCCGGCGTTACCTGACGTGTGATTCACTACGCAGCGATAATGTGGTTTCGGATGGCATAGCGAACCAGTTCCGTCACGGAGTGGCAATCGAGCTTGCGCATGATGTTGGCGCGATGCGTCTCGGCAGTTTTCACGCTCAGTCCCAAAACAGCGGCGACTTCCTTGCTGCTTTTTCCTTCCGCCAATAGCTGCACGATTTCGCGCTGCCGGCTGGTGAGTCGCAGACTTTCAGGTTCGCCCTCCGCCGCTTTTTCTCTGGGGCTCTTATCCAGATAACCTTCGAGCACCATCTGGCTGACCTTGGGAGTAAAGAAAGTCTTGTTACGGCGCAAAGCGTCGATCGCGGAGACGAGATCGCGGCCCGCATCCGATTTCAGCAGATAGCCTCGTGCGCCTGCCTGCAGGACCTGCTGAATCAAGGGATCGGAATCGTACATGGTGAGGACCAGCACTTTCGTATCCGGCACGGCTTTCATGATCTGCCGCACTGCTTCCAGTCCGTTCAGCGAAGGCATCGCGATGTCGATGACGACAGCATCCGGCTTGAGTTTGCTGGCTTTGTCTACTGCGTCGCGGCCGTCAGCAGCCTCGGCGACGACTTCCCACCCGGTCTGCTCCTCCAATAGTGCACGAAGGCCGGCCCGCACAACTTCGTGATCGTCAGCCAACAGGATTCGGAAAGGCGCCACGAAATCACCTCCGGTTCATGTGTACTGCGCCCCTCTGCGCGCACACCGGTCTGCGCAGAGATCTTCCCGCCCCCCGTGGGCGGCACTGGCTCTGAATTAGAGTTGACAATATGGGGCGATGAAAAGCGTTGGCAATACGGGATTTAATCCATGGCTCGTCTGTGGACGCCGTAGGTACAAACGCATCCTTACAAGGAAAGATGTATTCGCTCCGCGGCAACAGCAGACCTAATCAAGCTCAGACGCATTCAGGGTTCACCAGGGCTCGAGTAACGCTACGATCCGCTTTGACCAGGATGAATTAGGGCTTTGCGGTTCCGACAGCAGCGTCCCTGATTTTATCGTTGAAGTGCTCCTCTTCTGAGGGGACGCAAAGCTCCTCAAAAATCGCCGCTTTCGCACGTACAAACGTAATTGTCTCGCCAACCCAAGCAGCGGTATACGTCTTGGGATCTGTGATGATCATGTCCAGGGTCAAGGTGTCAGGATCAGGGCGGCGCCAGCGTTCCACGAGGACCATCTGATCGCTATGAGGATTGCCGAAGTGATCGAGCCAGGTGCGATCGTCGTAGCCGGTCGACGTTACAACGAACGTATCTCCATCCCATTTTCCAATTGAGTATCCCATCCAGGCGGGATCTGGATCTTTCGGAAGTCCTCGGCCATCGGTCCAAATTTGGCGCCAGATATCGTGATACTGCATATGTATCAAGACCCTGTCAGGGGCTTGAATCATTTCGAAGGGCCGTAGATTTGCCTCATATAGGTCGCGGGGATAGCCCATCGGATCGCAGGTGGAAACTGCGTCATTGCCCAAGCCGGGGGCAACGGACCGGGGGCCATAGCTGGGTTTCGTGGCTTCGAACTTGGCCTTGCCCCACTCAGTCATGGGAGGGGGATAAGTCTGCGACCTCATCTGGTCCGGAATACTCTTGTCTTTTATATCTAACCACTTGTCATTCAGTGCATGCCTTTCGAAATAGCCGGCCTTGGTGGGCGACGACCAGACTCCGGACAAGTCATGTGCGTTAAAAGGCTTGGGCTTTGACAAGTCCTTCGGCAGTTCGTCCGGTTTCCACGTCCCTGGCGCATATCCCTTGGTGCCATAGGTCTGGGCGAACGTGACGGTCGAGATCGCTAGCACCGTCGCGAGGATCGCGAATAAGTCCATGAAGCGATTTCGCATTTTTCCACTTCCCTCCGTGACTCAATGACAGGTCGTTAGCCGGCTTCTCGAGTAAGAGCGCCTTGCGAAGACCGCAAAAATCCTGACGGCCTTTGCGGCTTGTTGGCCGCAGTCGGCTTACTGGCCGGGCTCGTCCGTCAGTTTCGCGCCGTTCCCCTTATGGCCTTTTTCCGGCAGAGTTCGCCCGTCGGCTGTCGTGAACTCCTGAAGCTCGATGCGTGGCGCGCCCGACTTCGCGGGGTGTCCCGAAATCGTGATCTTGTCGCCCGGCTTCAGGATATCTTTACTCAAGCCGGCCATGGAGAGCGCGTGAGGATTTCCAAGCTCCGCGCCCCAATGTTCGACGTTACCCTTGTCATCCGTCACGTCGAACAGGATGCCGCAATGGGGGTTGGCCCAAATCCATTCGGTTACAGTTCCCTTCAACATGACCGTCTTTTCGATGTCATAAGCCACGCCCGTTCCGTGGTGTGCGAAGAGCGGCAACCCTCCCAGCAGAAAGCCGGCGATTAAGACTAAGGATACTAGGGGGTTAACCTTCATCTGATTCCTCCGAACCGTACTTATAATAGGGCGCATTTAACACAGGCTATTAGCACAGAATCACGGGCCGAGGCAAGACCTGTCCGGGGAGACGCGGGATAGCTATGGCTCCTTACCGCATCTGCTTGATAGGTTCAGGCCCGAGCGACAACAAGCTGCCTACACTCGCAGGATCATAACTTCGGTGGATTTGATCAGCGCGGCAACCGTTTGGCCCTTCTGCAGTCGCATCTCGCGGACGGCATCGGCGGTTATAATGGAAGTGATGTGCTGACCGCCGATGGAGAGCGTCACCTGGGCCATCAGCCCCATGGTCTTGATATCGGTGACGCGGCCAATCAGTTGGTTTCTTCCACTGATTCTGCGGAAATTGCTGCGGCGCTGGCGGACATCGCCGGTTTCACCTGCGCGATAGAGGAATTTGTCAATCTGCTGCTCCGGAACGCGGTGATGACCACCGGCAGTCTTCACAGTGCGAATTTTGCCCTTGTAGATCCATTGCTTGAGCGTGGGATAGCTGATGCCCAGAACCTGGGCAGCTTCGCGGGGCGAGAATAATTTAGCTGGTTGCACTCTTACCTTAGGATCAACATGCTAGCGGAATCGGCCTTCAGGCCGATTGGAGCATTACGCTTTCCAAGACAGCTCGCAACTTATGAATGTCGGCCTCGACATGCAGCCTCTGCTGAGCCAGTTCTCGCTCGCTGCGCCGCTTGATGCTGATTTCTGGATCCTTGAGCTGGTGACCAGTGAGGACCGCGACGACGTCTGCACCATCCTCGATTTTGCCCGAACGGACCAATTTCTGAGTGCCGGCGACCGCGGCTGCGGAAGCAGGCTCACACCCCACACCATCTTTGGCCAATGTGGCCTTGGCTTCGAAAATCTGTTCGTCGGTGACGGACTCGCACAGGCCATCAGTCAAACGAACGGCGCGAAGAGCTTTCTTCCAATTAACAGGGTTGCCAATGCGAATGGCGGATGCCTCGGTACGCGGCTGAACAGGAGTGATCTCACCCGCACCGGTGGCGATCATAGTGTAAAAGGGACTGGCCCCTTCCGCTTGAACGACGACTAGGCGCGGCAGTTTGTCAATCAGTCCGAGTTGCCTTAGTTCCTGCAAGCCTTTTCCAACAGAAGAGACGTTACCCAAATTTCCGCCGGGCAGAACCAGGTAATCGGGAACGCGCCAATCGCGTTGCTCGAGGATTTCGAACACGATGGTTTTCTGACCTTCAAGCCGGAATGGGTTCAGCGAATTGACGAGGTAGAGGCCGAGCTCATCTGTGAGTTCGCGCAGCATCCGGAAAGCCTGATCGAAGTTGTCGCCCATCTCGATGACCACAGCGCCAAATTCTAGGGCTTGAGCCAGCTTGGCGGTGGAGATTTTCCCAAAGGGAACAAAGACCACGGCTTTCATCCCGGCGCGTGCAGCGTAGGCCGCCATCGAAGCGGAGGTATTGCCAGTGGAGGCACAAGCGGTGACGCGGCTCCCGAGAATAGCGGCCTGAGTGATGCAGGCGGTCATGCCCAAATCCTTGAACGAGCCCGTAGGATTATTGCCTTGATGCTTGATGGCAAGACGCACGCCTCCCGCCCACTCCCCGGTGCGGTTCACTTCGATAAGCGGTGTGCGGCCCTCGGAGAGGCTGACCACATTGGTCCCCTCGGGGGCAAAAGGTAAAAGCTCGCGGAAACGCCATACGCCGCTCTGGTCGGTGATGGCGCTGCTTGTTTTGCGCTGCTGCCATAAGAGGCGCAAGGAGGCGGGGTCGATTCGCGGGAAATCGTATTGGACGTCGAGCAAGCCGCCGCATTCGGGGTGCGTAAAGCGACTCTTTTCGCCGACGCTATGAAGAGGTCGGGGGTGGAGCGGCGACGTAGCAGCCGAGGATACGCACTTCCCTAGCACGCCGGCGCAATTCCTCGAGCGCGGCCTGCGCTCCTGGCGCCTGCGGCGGGGCCATGAGATCGAGATAAAAACAGTATTCGAAAGGATGGCCCACAATGGGGCGGCTTTCGATTTTCACCAAATTAATCTTTTCTCGTGCGATGGGTTCCAGAGCCTGATGCAGGGCGCCGGGCTGGTGCCAAAGGAAAACAACCAGCGAAATCTTATTGGCGCCCGCGGGCACGCCGGGTTCAGGAGAGAGAAGGACAAAACGGGTGTAGTTCTGGCGATGATCTTCGAGATGAGATTGCAGGATGCAGCCGGCATAGATTTCCGCGGCGCGGCGGCTGGCGATGGCCGCGCGCTGGTGATCGCCTGCGCGGACCACTTCGCGGACGCTTCCGCCGGTGTCTTCGGCGGCTACGCGGGTGATCTGAGGATGCGCTTCGAAGAAGCGCGTGCACTGTGCCAGGGCCACGGGGTGCGATTGCACGAACCTCACCTGGTCGATGGTTGCGCCGGGGGGGCCGATCAAGTTGTGCGCAATGGGAAGAATCACTTCCGCGATGATGCTGAGCTTGCTTTCGAGTAGCAGGTCATAACAGCGATAGACAGAGCCGGCCAAGCTGTTCTCGACGGGCGCAAGAATGAGGTCGGCGGCGCCATCAGCGATCGCGGCAAACATGGCTTCGAACGTGAGGCGCGGAACGGTTTCGATTTGTGCGCCCAGGAGTTTGACGGCCGCCTCTTCGCTGAAAGCGCCCGGCTCGCCTTGGAAAGCGACGCGGAGTCTGACTGGAGATGGGTTCAAGGGCGATGCTCTCCGCGCGTGGAAGCATGCCTATTGCGCGACGGCCGCCAAAATGGCAAGAGCGCCGGAACGCGCTCAGCGTAAGCCGCATAGACCGGGCCCAGGCGGGTGTGCAGTTCGCGTTCTTCGGCGCGAATGGTGAGGAGTGCTAGAACCAGCCAGGGGATACTCACCGCCCACAAGCGCGCTAACGCGATGATGAGAGAAGCGCCGAGCACGCCCGACATCATACCGAGATAGCGAGGATGGCGCACGCGTGCGTAGAGCCCGCGCGCAATCAATTCGCGGCTGCCGGCCAGTTCGGCATGTCCGGCCAGGCGGCGTCCACCAAGCACGGCTTCAGAGGTCGAAAAAGTGAAGACATCGAAGCCAATCAGGGCCAGCCCCGCAAGCGCCAGCCCAAACGACACCTCGCGGCGGAATAGCTGCAGGCGGAAATGGTACAGAAGGAGATCGACAAGTCCCCAGGCGGCCAGCACCGCCACGGCAAATGCTGCCCGGATGTGGCTGCGCCAGAACGAAACCCAGCCATGTAACGTAAGCCAGTAGATGGGAACGGGCATTTCGAAGGCAAGCACGGCAATGCCGATTAAGCGGACGGCTTTCTCGAAGAAACTTGTCATCGACAAGGAGCGGGCATTGACGGCGGTTGCTCTTTCGGGCGACGATGCGGAGACTATCACAGTACCCGGGGGGAGAGATGGAAAAGACTTCATGGGAAAAGCTCGAAGGGGAGCAGCTCAATAAGCTGGTTTCGCGTCAAATGTTGAATGGAGACAACGCCACCATCGCGCGGCTACTGATGACGCGCGGTGCGGTGGTGCCGCGGCACTGGCACGTGAGCGAGCAATTCTCGCTGATCTTGTCGGGAGCGCTGAAATTCGTGTTTGATGATCGCGAGGTGGTCGTTCGCGGCGGCGAAGTGCTTTACATTCCAGCGAATGAGCCGCATTCAGCAGTGGCGCTGGAGGATACGGTGGACATCGATTTCTTCGCCCCTCGGCGCGAGGACTGGATTCGCAGAGAAGACGCCTACTTGCGCGAACAGCGCGTCTGAACGAGCGGAGCCGATTCAGGAGAGTGGAAATGGCTGGAGAAACTAACGATCGATCATTTGTGAATGGCTGGACAAAGCGGTGCGCCCGCATTGCCGCCATCTCATCTCTCTTGCTGGCTCTGGTCGCGGCGATTGGGCCGGCGGCTCGCGCTGATGAGCCCTTTGCCCGCAGCCGCGACTACGACTTGCAGAACGCCAGAATCGAATTGCGGTTTGATTTGGATCAGCGGCAGGTGATCGGCCAAGTCACGCACACGCTCACGACGCTGAAGGAGGGCTTGCGCGAGTTGGATTTCGATTCCGTCGGATTGACGATTCTGAACACCAGTCTCGACGCCAAGGAAGCGCACTTTTCGACCGACGACGCGAAACTGCACGTGGACCTCGGCCGCGCCAGCAGAGCCGGCGAAAAGCACGAGGTGACCATTCGTTACCAGGGCAGCCCGAAGAAGGGTCTCTACTTCATTCTGCCGAACAAGACTGATTCGGCGCGGCCCAAGGAAATTTGGACGCAGGGGGAGGCCGAGGAGACTCGCTATTACATTCCCATCTACGACTACCCGAACGACCGCACCACGACGGAAATGATCGTCACGGTTCCGCGCGACTGGGTAACCGTGTCGAATGGCAAGCTCGAGAGCGTTGTGAATGCAGGACCGGGCATGAAGACGTGGACCTGGCGGCAATCGCAGCCGATCTCCACGTATCTGATCTCGCTGGTGGCGGGCGAATTCGACGAGAGCAAGAAGACCTGGCGCAATCTTCCCGTGGACTATCGTGTGCCGCGCGGAGAGGCGGATCGCATCGAGCCGACGTTTGCGCGCACTCCCGAGATGCTGAGCTTTTTTTCTGAGCGACTGGGCGTGCCTTATCCCTGGGACAAGTACGACCAGACAGCCGTGGATCAGTTCACCCTGGGCGGAATGGAGAACGCGAGCGCGACGACGCTGACGGCGCGCAGCCTGCTGCACCCGGCGCTGGCGCGTGAGAGCCTGGAAGGCGCGGACGGTTTGATTTCCCACGAAATGAGCCATCAGTGGTTCGGCGATCTGGTGACCTGTAAGGACTGGGGGGACTTATGGCTCAACGAGGGATTCGCCACATTCATGGCTACACTTTGGGAGGAGCATCAGTACGGCGCGGACAATGCGGCGTATGCGCGCTGGCGCGCGCAAGCGGCGTGGTTGCGGCAGCGGCGGCTGTTCGACGTGCCCATTGTGACACACGATTTTCGCGACTCGCTTCAGTACGCGGGAAATATCTACGGCAAAGCGGGCCTCGTGTTGCAGATGCTGCGGGAACAACTGGGCGACGACGCCTTCTTTCATGCGTTGCAGCACTATCTGGAGGTGAATCGGCTGCAAAACGTGGTCACCTCAGACCTGATCAGAGCGATAGAAGACTCCACGCACATCGATGTGGACCGATTCTTCGACGAATGGATCTATGGCGGCGGCGCGCCGCGTTTTGCCGTGAGCGCGACCTACGACGCGGCCGTCAAGGAAGTACGCATGGAAGTGAAGCAGACGCAGGACGTCCGCGGCCATGTAGGACTCTTTGAGATACCGGTGGATGTCTCCGTTACAACGTCCGCAGGCACCAGGGGCTTTCCCATCACGGTAGGGAAAGGCGACGAAACGTTTTCGTTTCCCGTGGATTCAGAGCCGCTGCTGGTCTTATTTGATAAGGGCGACAAGATTCTCAAGTCCGTGGAATTTCACAAGTCGGGCGCGGAGTTGATCTTTCAACTGCAGCATGCCGAGGACGTGCCCGACCGCGCGGACGCAGCGCAGGCGCTGGGCGATATGAGAGGAAACGACGGGGCGATCGCGGCCCTTGGCGAAGCAGTGGCGCGCGACCGTTTTTGGGGCGTGCGGGTGCAGGCGCTTACAGCGCTGGGCCGAATTGGCGGAGCGCAGGCGGAAAAGGCCGTTCTTCCTGGGCTCGGAGATGCTGAGCCGTGGGTGCGGGAAATGGCCGTGGAGCAACTCGGCAAATTTTCCGATGATCCGGGACTGGCTGCGAGGCTGGCGGAGATTGCCGGCAAAGATAGCGCTTATCGTGTGCGCGCCGCGGCTCTACTGGCTCTGGGGCAACGCAAGGCGGACATCGCAATGGGCACGCTCGAGAACGCGGCGAAGACTGATTCTCCGGACGACGTGATCCGCCGCGCGGCGCTGCGCGCCATGGGTGTGCTCGGTAACGACCAGGCCGCGCCGCGGCTGCTGGAGTGGCTGGATACGGGCAAACCGATGCGGCTGAGAACTGCCGCGATCGACAGCCTGGGCAAGATCGCGAAGAAGGACGAATCGGTGGAATCTCGCTTGATCGCATTATTGAACGATCCGGATTTCGACATTCGGCTTGCGGCGGTCTATGCACTGGGCGAACGCGGCGATCCAGCGGCTATCGAGCCGCTCGAGAATTTGCGCAAGAGCGGAGATATACCCTCGGGCGGCGGCCCCGTCATTGAACGACAGATTGCCCGAATCAAGAATCCCGGTACTGGACAAGGCGAAGCATCTACTGCAGAAAGGGCACCGAACCGGGGGCAGGCTTCCGGAAACGAGCGGGCCGACCAGCAGATCGTCGAGCGTCTCGACAAGATCGAGCAGAATCTAGCAGAAATGAACGAGAGGCTGAAGAAAATCGAGCAGCAGCAACCAAGCAGAGTGACGCCGTAATCATTCCGCGAGCAGGATGCGCAGGTCGCGCAGATTATTTCCGGTGGGCCCGGTCTCGATGGCGTCTCCAAGTTTGTGGAAGAAGCTGTAGGAATCGCTGCGCACGGCGAACTCTCGCGGATCTAGCGTTTCTGCCCGCGCTCTTTCGAGTGTTGTGCCATCGGCCAAAGCCCCGGCTGCCGGGCTTGAGCCGTCCTTTCCATCGGTCCCCGCACTCAGCACGGCAATTCCCTTCCCTGCGATCCTTTCCACGCAGTCCAGCACAAATGCCGAATTACGGCCGCCCAAGCCATTGCCGCGCACGGGCGAACTCACTTCGCCATCTGCAATGAGGGCTACACGGCGGCCGGGAACTGCGTGCGCAAGGCGGTCCAGTTGGCCAAGCAAATATTCGGCAGCTCGAGCGCTGGGCCAGTCGTCGCTGGAATTATCACACTGGGTTAGAAAACCGCGGGATTCGGCGGCCTGGTGGGCATGGTGAAAGAGATCGTGCATGGTGAGCAGAAGCGAGAACCGGGCCCGCGCAAACGCGGGGTGGCCGGGCTTTGGCGTCTCTGGAGTCGATGTAGGGTGGGCGAATTTCGCGCGAATCGATGCAGGCAACTTCGAAGCGAGATCATATTTTTCGATCACGCGGCAAGCGTCAGCGATCGTAGTCGGATCAGGGAGTGTGGGCCCGGATGCCAGCGCTGATTCGCATCCAGCGGGCACATCGGTGATGGCAAGAGACAGCTTCATGGACGCGGCGGCCAGGGCGGCCAATCGCCCGCCCTTGACCGCGGAGAGATGTTTGCGCACCGCGTTAATCTCGTTAATCGAAGCGCCAGAAGTCACCAGCACACGATTCAGTTGCTGGAGATTTTCGAGGCTGACGCCGGGATCGAGGGGCAATTCGATAAGCGACGAGCCGCCACCGGAAAGCAAGAAAAATACCAGCGTGCGCGAATCGCATTGCGAGAGCAGATCGATTATGGCGTGGGCAGCGGCGGTGCTGCTGGTGTCGGGGATTGGGTGAGCCGCGGCGAGGGCTCGGAATCCTTGGACATCAGAGAGGCTTTCGTGCGGCGCGACCAAAATGCCTTCAAAAGCAAAGTCCGTGGCAAGAAGATCGGCAAAGCCCTGCGCCATGGCCACAGATGCTTTGCCGACGGCGATAGCGACGATGCGATCGTAAGCTGCGAGATCGACGACAGTGTCATCAAAGCGAATCAGCGAGCCGGTGCGCGCCAGTTTTTGGCGCATGGCCAAGGGGATATCGATGGCCGCGAGCGTTTCGTAAAAGATTTGACGCGCCAGTTGCTTCAGGTCAGACACGTTCGAGGGCGCGGGCGCCGGCTTGGGCGACGTCCACATCCTGATCCTCGGTGCCGTTGCTGACGCCGATTGCGCCAACGCAGACGCCATCCACTAGCAAAGGAATGCCACCGCGCACTGGTATTTGGCGCCCCTGAGTGGCCAGGGAGAGCCCGAGGGAAAGCACCACGTTGACTTCCTCTCCGGTGCGGGCGGGCGCGGAGGGTAGCCGGCGGATGGCGGCACAGTGCGCTTTGCGAACGGCGATCTCCACGGAAGAGAGCTTCGCGCCGTCCATGCGCGCAAAGGCGAGCAGGTGGCCGCCGTCATCGACTATGGCGATATCCATGGGAACCTTGATCTCCACAGCGCGTGCTTGCGCGGCGGCGAGGACGAGCTGTGCGCCTTCGAGGGTTAATTTGGGATTATTACGAGTCACGGCCGGCATGGGTCATTTCTCCTTGCGATTATTTCTTCCATACGTTGGGATTCAGGATATTGGGGGGCTGGCGGCCCTCGAAAAAGGCGATCGTGTTTTCGACCGCCATCATGGCCATTCGCGTGCGCGTTTCGAGCGAGGCCGACGCCAGGTGCGGCGCCAGGACCACATTCGGGCGAAGCAAGCCGTGGCCGATCTGCGGTTCGCGCTCGTAGACATCCAGGGCCGCGCCGGCGATCTGGCGCCGCTCGAGGGCCGCGACGAGCGCGGCTTCTTGTACCACGGGCCCGCGCGAAGTGTTGATCAGGAAAGCAGTCGGTTTCATCAAGGCCAGTTCACGCGGGCCGATCAGGCCCCGCGTGGCCGGGAGGAGCGGTACATGCAAGCTCAGGAAATCGGCCTCCCTGAGAACGGCGTCGCGTTCCTGATACTCAACTGTTAATTCGCTCTCGACTTCAACCGGCGCACGAATTGCGTCGTTATATATGATCCGCATACCGAAACCGCTCGCGCGCCGCGCTACGGCGCGGCCGATGCGGCCGAAACCCAGAATGCCAAGCGTCTTGCCCCAGATATCCGCGCCGCAGAGCTGATCGAGATTCCAGCCTTTCCACTCGCCGGATCGGGCGAGCGCATCGCCCTCAATCAGGCGCCGCGCTACGGCCATCAGGAGGGTCCAGGCAAAATCCGCAGTCGTCTCATCGAGCACGCCCGGCGTGTTGCTGGCCGCAACGTTGCGACGCGTGCAGGCGTCCAGATCGATATTGTCAAATCCCACGGCAACATTGGCGACAGTGCGCAAGCGCGGCGCAGCGGCAAGGAGTTCATCGTCGATCTTTTCCGTGAGGAGGCAGATCAGGCCGTCTTTATCCGCGACGCGCCGCAGGACTTCGGTCCGCGTCGGGCGGTGCGAATCGCTCCAATATTCCACGTCAAAGTGTTCCGCGAGCTTCGCCCGCGGCCCTTCGAACAGGCGATGAGTGGCAAGTATCTTGGGCCGATCCATTCAGGACTCAGTAGAAAAGCGAGACGCGAGATTAGCATATCTGCATGCCTGCCGAGGAACTCCATGATGGCCAAGCGGCGGTCTAATGTGAAGATTAAGACAGCACCGCCGATGCCGCGATTCCCGCCCAGTTCTTGGTTACCGCATATCTGCAATTCCTTCCAACATGCGTGCTTGTTCTTATGTGCCTCGGGAAGATATAACGGTGGCCGCTAGGATTGACCAGTCGTTCCCTTTCGCGCAGATTTCTTGTCTCGGGTTACACGGGAATTGAAAGGAGACTGCAGACAACATGTTTCAGCAGACGCTGAATCCCGCCGGGAATTTGTGGCTGACCGTACTTATCTCTATGGTCCCTTTTGCCGCCTTACTTTACATGCTGGCTGTCCTGCGCCTGACCGCGTGGCTCGCCACGATCATCGGAGGGCTCGTCACCATCCTTCTCGGCGTTTTGGTATGGCGCGCGCCTGCCGGAGATACGCTGAAATCTTACTTGTACGGCGGCTTCACCGGCTTCTGGGCGATTGACTGGATTACGTTCTGGGGCCTGATCATCTTCAACACCCTGGTACTCACGGGCATATTTGAAAGGTTCAAGAAATGGATGATTCATCACGCCACCGCCGACATCCGGATCCAAACGATCATGCTGGCCTGGGCTTTCGGGGCCCTGCTGGAAGGATTGGTGGGGTTCGGTTATCCGTGGGCGGTGGTGGTGCCGATTCTCGTCGGTTTGGGAATTGCGGACCTGGACGCCATCCGTGTGGCCGCCTTGGCCAACAATGCGCCGGTCTCCTACGGCGCGCTGGGAGCGCCGATTCTGGGATTAGCGGCCGTGACGGGGCTTCCCATGATGGCGCTTTCCGCTTCCGTTGGAAGCATTGTTGCGATTCTGGCGCTACTGCCTCCCTGGGTGCTGATCTATCTGGTGAGCGGCTGGGAAGGAATGATCGAGGCTTGGCCGCTGGCGATCGTGGGGTCTCTTTCTTATATCGCCGGCCAATGGCCGGTGGCCCGTTACCTGGGTCCTTACCTTCCGGATTTAAGCGGGGCCATGGTTTCTTTCTGGATTCTTTTCTTGTTCGTGAAGATTTGGCGCCCGAAAAAGATTCGGGCGTTCGGCGGGGCTGCGCTAGCGTCCCCGAAAACGTCGCTTCTGTCGAATCCATCCGAGACCCGTTTGGAATTGGGTTCAGCGGCAGAAGCGCTCTGGGTCTGGCTCCCCTATATCGTGCTGATCGCCGTTGTGGTCTCCTGGACTGGTCCATGGTCTCATCTGCCGGGCGTCAGCTGGTTCCGCCTGTCAGTGGCGGCCAACTCTTCGGTCACGCAGAAGCCAATTCTGTCGGTTTTCAACTTCACCCCTTTCGCCGGCGGCACCTCTACTTTGGTGTCCTGGGTGGTGCTCCTGCTCATCTTGCGCCCGCAGTGGCCGATCATCCGGCAGGTCTTTTCCAAGACGTTCAAGCAGATGTGGGGCGCGCTGCTGGTCGCTTTTTTCATTTTCGCCCTTGCTTATATTTTTGTGTTCACCGGAATGGCCAACTCGCTGGCCTATGGCCTCTCTAAGATCGGCGTGTTTTTCGTGGTCTTGGCGCCCATTCTTGGATGGATCGGCGTCGCGCTGTCCGGCAGCAACACCGCTACCAACGCCATGTTTGGACCGGTGCAAGCGCTAACCGGCAGGCTTTTGAACCTGCCGGTCCTGCTGCTGCCCTCGTTCAACTCCGTGGGGGCCGAGGTGGGAAAGCCCATTGCACCGCAGACGGCCAGCGTGGGGGTTTCGACCAGCAAACT
>QHYQ01000491.1 GCA_003224175.1 Acidobacteriota bacterium | reverse complement strand
CCGACCGTCATGGAGGTAACTATGTGCAGGGGCGTGTAACCCTTAGGATAGAACTTCAGGCCCAGCAGGACGTTTATCGGAGTTTCCGTGCCGCTCGCATGGATGTGGAACTCGAAATTGATCTTGGTTCCTGCCGTAATGTACCGGCCGGCGCCATCCTTGAATAAATCCGGCCCCTTTCCAATCGCATACTCGTCGAGGAAAACGCCTTGTTGGACCATCTCGAGCTCTACGTTTCCGTCGACGGCACCTCCATGTATGCTGGCGTCGCCGGACTTCACCATGGACGTTCTAATATGGTGGATATTCGGATATCCCTTTGTGGGAATAATCTGAATTGCCTTGATATAGCGGTCCTCGGTGAGACCAGGATCAACCGTAATGTCCGGCCACCAATCGGGTCCTCTGGCCTTCATGACCAGGTCTTTCGGCAAAGTTACGATGACATCCGGCTTGCCAATCTGCCACGCCAGCTCATCCGCGAATTGGCGCGCTGGCGGCATGTCGGCGGGATTTCCCTCAGGAGCGCCGCCGTCCACCCACTTAACGATCGTGGCGATTTCCTCGTCAGTCATCGACGTATCGTTATCGAAGTGCTGCACGCCCACGTTCTTATCGATGAACCAGGGTGGCATCTCCCGAGCAACGACTTTCGCCTTGATGGCCTTGGCTCGCGGGCGCACGTCTTCGTAAGTCAACAACGACATCGGGGCAACGGTGCCCGGACGATGACAAACCTGGCAATGCTCCTGCAGGATCGGCGCCACGTCCCTGGTGAAGGTGACCTGATCCTGTGCAATCACTGCGGTAGAGATCACTGTGAATCCGGCAACGACCATCAACAAGCAGAAGGTAGTCTTCATTGTGAATCCCTCCTGGTCTCGCTTCTCAGGCTTTCGAAATTTCTGACGGTTCGCCAGCTGCGTTCATCCCGGCTATGCGGCCCTGCACAAGGCAGCGCGCCAAGCCGTGAAGGCCGAATCCGCCGGCGCTCTCACCTGCGCAATAAAGACCGGGAATGACGTTGCCGGAAAAATCCATGACTTGGCACTTGCCGTTTATACGAAGCCCCGCTCGAGTATCGTGGACGACGGGCATGGCCCAAGCCGCGTAGAACGGGGGCGTCTGGATTTTATACTTTGGAGCCGGCTTCCCGAAATCCGCATCATTCCCGGCGTCCACGAAAGAGTTGTAACGCGTGATGGTATTTTCAAGGGCCGCGCCAGGCATGGGCTTTCGCTGATACTTGTTTACGATGACTGACGCTAATCCGGCTACAGTGTTTGCCGAGAAGAAATACCCCTCGGCGATATCCACGTAAGGAGGTGAAACGGTCCACTGCTCGCGCTTCACTGCGTCGGCATCGAAGATGGCCCAGATCGGACCGCCGCCATTGACCGCCTCTCCGGTGCCGGCGAGCGCGGCGTCTAGAAAATTAGCGGGGTTGTACTTGATATTCGCAGCATTGAGGTAACTGCCCGGTTTATAGGAAGAGACCGCATGGTAATTATTGGCCGTGTATTGGCCTGCGGTCTCGTCGTAGAACCGCATACCAGCTTGGTTGACGAGGATTATGCTCTGGTAGTCGCGCACGGTAAGACCGACTGCGCGCACGAGATGAAATATCGGACTCCCAGGCTGCCACTCCAAATTTCGGTAGCCATACTGGGTGCCGATCCTACCTGCCTTGGTAAGGCGATCGCCGAATTCCCCGACTTGGTTGTACGCGCCCCACAGCGAAGCGCCTATCGCGATGCTGGCCAACTCTCCGCTGCCGTCTTGGAAGGAATAGGGCTCGCCGGCCACGCCGTTGTATTCCTCGGTCAGCCTGACGTCAAACATTCTCCGAAAGTTCACGTTGCCGCTGGAGCCTCCGGTGGAGAGGATAACCGCCTTCCGCGCGCCGATGTTCAGGGTCTTACCCTCGTGGGTAGCCTTGATTCCCAGAATCTTTCCGGAGGACGGTGTCTGGCGGATGAGGCTCGACATCTTGTGCTGCAAAAGGATTTGCACGTTCGCTTTTCTGGCCGCCGCTTCGAGCGGCCGCACGAGGCCAACTCCGGAGGATCTGGTCGACGCTTCGGTTGGGTCCACCGGCTTTCCGGTCTGCATCAGCGTCCAGTCCATGGGGGCGGCATGATTTTCCCGGGGAGCGGAGTTCCCAGTCGCACCGGCCCCGAGGTTATCGGGGGCTTTCTCGACAAAAATGACACCGTGAGCAACGAGCCATTCGAGGGTTGGAGCGCTATTGTCAGCAAACGCGCGAATAATTTCTTTGTCGTTGTAACGGTAATCGGGGAAGCCGTTGGGTTCAACGACGGACCAGTCGGTGAGGTCCGCGAACAAGAGGTCCGCAGAATCCTCGACGCCGTACTTCTTCTGTCGACTCGTGCCACCGCCGAGAGCGACGTTGCCGCCGCTCACCATGGCGTGACCTCCGACGTCAAAGTTCGCGTCGATCAAG
>QHYQ01000490.1 GCA_003224175.1 Acidobacteriota bacterium | reverse complement strand
GATCCCTTCTTTTCGCCCGATGACCAGTGGATCGGCTTCTTCGCCGGCAGCAAGCTGAAGAAGATTTCCGTCCAAGGTGGCGCGGCGGTCACCCTCTGCGATGTTCCCGAAGACCGCGGTGGAAGCTGGGGCGACGACGGCACAATCGTGTTCACACCGGACGTCCGCGTGCCCTTAGCCAAAGTTGCCTCAGCGGGAGGAACGCCCCAAGCGCTGACCACCCTCGGTACGCTAGCGGGCGAAATCACGCAGCGCTGGCCCCAGGTGTTGCCCGGGAGCAAGGCTGTGCTGTTCACGTCCAGCGCCCACGGAAACGATTACGAAGACGCAGAGATCGCTGTGTACTCGATAGCTTCCGGGCAGCGAAAGACCGTGCAGCGCGGCGGCTTCTATGCGCGCTATCTGCCCAGCGGCCACGTGGTCTATATGCACGACGGCACGCTGTTCGCTGTGCCCTTCGATCTCAAGCGCTTGGAGGTCACCGGCCAGCCTGCGCCGATCCTCGAAGGCGTGGCTGCCAGTCCCCGCACTGGGGGGGCGCAACTCTCCTTTTCCGAGACCGGAAACCTCGTCTATGTCGCGGGGCCCGGCGGGGTTCAGAACGTCTCCATCTACTGGATGGACCACGAGGGTAAATTCCAGCCCCTGCGCGAGACTCCCGCCGTCTATTACAATCCCGCATTCTCCCCCGACGGGAAGCGTTTGGCTCTGGAAATCTTTGACGGCAAAAGGAGGGATATCTGGGTGGACGAGTGGGAACGTGATACCCTCACGCGCCTTACGTTTGGTGGCGAGTCAAACACGAACCCTGTCTGGACTCCCGACGGCCAGAGAATCGTGTATTCCTCGCTAGAAAAAGGCGGGACGTATAACCTCTGGTGGATACGCGCCGATGGTGGCGGGAATGCCCAACGCCTCGAGGAAAGTAAGAGCCCACAATCCGCGAGCTCCTGGCGGCCCGATGGCAAGGTCCTGGCGTTCGAGCAGCTCAACCCCAGCACGAATACGGACATCATGGCTCTCTCCATCGAAGGCGACGAGAAATCCGGCTGGAAGCCGGGAGAGTCAAAGCCTTTCGTGAACAGCCCCTTCTACGAAGGGGAGCCCGCCTTCTCGCCCGATGGCCGCTGGCTCGCCTATGAGTCCAACGAATCCGGTAGCTACGAAGTGTACGTTCGGCCGTTCCCCGGCCCGGGCGGCAAGTGGCAGGTTTCCACCGGCGGCGGCCGCTACCCCAACTGGTCGCGCAACGGCAAAGAACTTTTCTATCGTACAGAGGACAGCAAGATCATGGCGGTGACTTACACCGCTTCCGGCGACTCCTTCCATGCCGACAAGCCCCAGCTCTGGTCGCCCGGCCAGTTCACCGACCGCGGGCTGGGCAAGTATAACTTTGACCTACACCCCGACGGCAAGCGCTTCGCCGTGTTGAAGGCTCCGGGTACAGAACAGGCCGCTGTGGTGAACAAAGTCAGCTTCATCTTCAATTTCTTTGACGAAATCCGCCGCAAACTCCCGCCCGGGAAATGATTTCAACCATGATCGGCCAAACCATCTCGCACTATCGCATCCTGGAGAAGCTCGGTGGCGGCGGCATGGGTGTGGTCTACGAAGCGGAAGACCTCAAGCTCGGCCGCCACGTTGCGCTGAAGTTTTTGCCGGACGAACTGGCCCGCGACCCCCAAGCCCTGGAGAGATTCAAGCGGGAAGCCCGAGCGGCCTCCGCGCTCAATCACCCGAATATCTGCACGATTCACGAGATCGACGATGCCGACGGCTGTCACTTTATCTCCATGGAGTTGCTGCAAGGTCAGACGCTCAAGCACTTGATTCGAGGCAAGCCGCTGGAGATGGAAGAGGTTCTCGACTTAGGCGTGCAGGTGGCCGATGCCCTGGACGCGGCGCATGCGCAAGGCATCGTGCATCGCGATATCAAGCCGGCGAACCTCTTTGTCACCAAGCGGGGGCACGCGAAGATTTTGGATTTCGGTCTGGCGAAGCTGACGGCCGAGCCGAAAGCGGTCCCAGGAACAGTTGCGGCAGCATCTACGGCATCCACGGGCACGACCGATGTTCCCGAGGCACAACTGACCAGCCCCGGCAGCACCGTGGGTACGGTCGCGTACATGTCGCCCGAGCAGGCCCGTGGAAAGGAACTGGACTCGCGAACGGACCTCTTCTCGTTTGGCGCAGTGCTGTATGAGATGGCCACGGGTTCGCTGCCCTTCCGGGGCGATACTTCCGCTGTGATTTTCGACGCGATTCTAAACCGTGCGCCGGTCGCTCCGGTCCGCCTGAATCCCGAAGTTCCGCCCAAACTGGAAGAGATCATCAACAAGGCGCTGGAGAAGGACCGCGAATTGCGCTGTCAAAGCGCGGCCGAGCTTCGAGCGGACCTCAAGCGACTAAAACGCGAGTTTGATTCCGGCAAGAGTGCGGTCAGTACCACCACAGCTTCAACCAACATGGCGACTCCATCGGCAGCGGCGGTCCCGACCGCCATTTCCCCGTCCACAGTCTCCGCTTCGACTGCGCAGCCCGCCGCCGTTCTCTCTCGACCCTGGTGGCGCAGCAGGATGGCATTCGGGGTCGCCGTTGTCGTTCTGATTGCTATGCTGGCGGCTGCCGGCTGGTTTTACAGATTTGCCGGGCGGGGTGGAGAGACCATTGACTCGGTGGCGGTCTTGCCTTTCGTCAACGCCGGTGGCGATCCGAACACAGAATATTTGACAATACAGCCGCAAGCCATCAGACATTTTTGCCGTACAGGAAGAGATCGCCAAAGACATCACGACCATGCTGCGGATGCGCCTAACGGGCGAAGATCAGAAGCGCATGGCCAAGAGCTACACCACGAATCCTGAAGCCTATCGGCTCTATCTGCAAGGCCGCTTTTGGTTGAGCAAGAGAAGCGAGGAGGGATTCAACAAGAGCATCGATTTCTTTCAGCAGGCCATCGCCAAGGATCCCAACTACGCGCTGGCCTATTCCGGCTTGGCCGATTGCTATAGTTTGCTTGCTACTTACGGTGATGTTTCGCCGCGGGAGACTTACCCGAGAGCCAAGGAAGCGGCGCTGAAGGCGCTGGAAATAGACAATGCGCTCGCCGAAGCTCACGCGTCGTTAGCATATGTCAAAACACTGTTCGACTTGGACTGGTCCGGAGGTGAGAGAGAGTTCCAGCGAGCCATTGCGCTCAATCCGAGCTATGCGAACGCCCATTACTGGTATGCCGGAGTTCTACAGGCCATGGGGCGTTCTGAAGAAGCCACCGCGGAGCAGAAACGAGCCCTGGAACTTGATCCACTCTCGCTTAGCATTAATAGAGATCTGGGGGCCGCATTCTATCTTGCGCGGCAGTATGATCAAGCGATAGAGCAAGAGCGGAAGACACTAGAGTTGGACCCCAACTTCATTCTGGCGCACAGTTACCTCGGCTTGGCCTATGTCCAAAGATCGATGTATAAGGAAGGCATCGCGGAGTGTGAAAAGGAATTGGTGATCTCCCCTAGCAACCCATATGCATTAGCGGAACTCGGCTACGCCTATGCGCTGGCGGGTAGAAGAGCAGAGGCGCAGAAGGTGCTCGATCAATTGAACCAGCTCTCCAAGCACAAGTATGTTCCAGCGATGTCCAGGGTTGGAATCTATTCGGGCCTGGGGGAGAAGGACAAGGCATTCGAGTGGCTGGAAAAGAGTTATGAGGAACGCTCTCTGGGTCTTACGGTCAATTTCATCCAAGTGAGCCCAGCCTACGACGGGCTGCGCTCAGACCCGCGCTTCACAAACCTGCTCCGCCGCATGAACCTGCAGCCTTAGCAGCAGGCGGCTGTTCAAGAACCACCACATTTCGGAACTCTGAAGTAGACAAATTTTGGTTCCGCAGATTCAATCAGTTGCGGTCGCCCGCGCCGAAGGGTTTTCGGAACATAGGTTAGCTGATCCCGAGATCGTCGAGCATGGCACGGACCTGTGCGCAAAGTGCCAATTTCTTCCACTGCACACGCGCATTTCTTTGAATTGGACCGCTCCGATGGCTTTGTGCGACAAGTTAGCGGTAGTGGCAATGCTTCTTAACCTTAAAATCCGGTCCTTGCAGAAGTTCGTGCTCATTCGGAGCCTTCTGTTTGTGGTCGGCGTGACGATCCCGCCTCCTACTCTCGCACAGGCTCAGATGGTCTTCCATCTCTCTAAAGAGGTACATTGGGGCGATGCTGTTTTGCCGTCCGGCGACTATGTCATCACTTCCCTGGATGTAGTGAACAGCGGGGCGGTGCTCACGTTTGCTAGACCCGATAGCCAGTCTGCAAGTACGGACGCACCGGACCTCGCTCGCCAAGAAGCTGTTTCCAGCGGCACCTCTTCGGCGAATGGTGAATTGTTTACAATCGTCAATCCCCGGAACCAAACCGTACCTGAAGCCGAAGTCCAAACCATCTACCGATCCGCGTGTAGGGTTGTCGAGAAGGAATTTAGCCGAAGCGAACCCGTTCGTCCGCGCCTGACTCTGCTTTTGGGTGCCGACAGAAACAGCCTCTATTATCCGAAGCGTGAAATACGGCTTAGAAAGTGGGACAAGTACAAGTTTGCGCAGGGTGTCGTGATTTTGGCGCTGGACGATCTGATGCCCGAGGACAAGAAACTCTCGCTGTCTAAGCTCGCTGTTCTGGAGGCAGATTCCACGGTCGATGTCCGCCTCCTGAAGAGCAGCCGAAGTTGGCTACCGGCAACGCCTCACAATTAACGAGCCGAACGACATAGCGTCCCTACGCCCTAACCCTAGCTGCTTCGCAATGTCTCGCCAAGCGGTACCTGCCGCACGCAATCGACTGACTGTTGCCGCATATGGAGCTGCTGGCCTGCATCAAATCCCTAACATGGGTGCGCCGAAATTCTCCCTGGGAGGGAATCACCCGAGTTCTGCTTGTCACCGATTCCATATATGTCACAGAGAACGTTGTCCGGGCTGTCGGTTGGAAGAGATGCGGCTGGCATAATAGCCATGGTCGACCGATAGC
>QHYQ01000489.1 GCA_003224175.1 Acidobacteriota bacterium | reverse complement strand
AAAGCTCTGCAACCGTCACGGGCGAACACAACAGCACGGTACTTCCACGGCTCAGAGCGTCCCAGCGCGCGAGAACGCTGGTGTCGCGAGCCCGCGACACTTCGATCAAAATGTCCGAATCAATCAAGACGGATCTCAAGACGCGATTCTCTTGAGCCGCTTACCTCGGCGGAGCCGCCGGATGTACGTCCTTGCATTGGGCAGGTCGTCGCGGTCTTTCCAGATGCCAACGAATGCTGCCATCGCCTGGCTGCGATTGGCGACCGAAGTTCCGTAGCGATCCCGCACCGCCTGCCGGACCAACTCGGAGATGGAGGTACGGTGCTATCGCGACCGAATGTGCAGGGCCTTCCAGATGTCTTCATCAAGATACAGTTGAGTCCGTTTCATGATGTATAGTATACATCATAGCACGTTAGACATGCTTCTCATGCTTCTTTCTCGCATAACTGTAGATAATAGTAAAAACGAATTCAGTGGCCAGCAGCAAGTGACCTTGTCTCGCTCTCGAAGTTCCACGGCCTTGCCAGCGCGCAGCCAAGCCTTGAGCTTGCGAGTGTTGCGAAGTTGAGTATGTTTACGATCGGCGTAGTGTAATTGTGACACATCGCCACATTTGTCTAGCACCATCGTATCGGTTCCTCAGTGGGAGCCGCGGTGGTTTGGTTTTTGTTCCTGCTCGAACTTCTTCGACGAACCTCTCCTATGGGTTGAAGTCTGCGTCGCAAATCATGGGTTCTGACGCTTCTTCTGACTCAGTCACAGGAATGTCGTGTCTTGTGTTCCAGTGGTTGCCAGTGGGACACAGCAGTCGCGTAATGGTTGGCATCGTCGTCCGCACGCAATACGGCCTTATCACGGTTTCTAATTTGACTTGGCTGATCTTCTGCCCTGCGGAGTGGCGGAGCAGGCGAGCATAGAGCCTGTTAGCCTTCGCGTAATGCAGGGCATCCCTAAACGTTCCCATTTTTCTTCTGCTCTGCCGCTAGTCCTTGCTCGGCAGCATTCGAAAAGGTTTGTTTTTGCCCCAGCGGTAGATTGCGAAATCCTGGTCCAGCGTAAGAATATCCGCAGTTCCAAACTGGTCCGCCAAACGAATCAGGCAGGCATCCGCAAAATCAATCTTCCGGTCCCGGTATTTTCGTAGCACCTGCTTGACACCAGCCGCTTCTTGCGAAAGCTGAAAAGCAACCTGAAAAATCCCAGCGGCCACGTTTTCGATCACGGCCTCTTGCGCGCCCGACAAGTTTCGCAATAAGTAGCAACTCTCTGTAATGACGGCTTCGCAAGTGATTAGCGGCGCCTCCAATTGTCGGATCGTCTGAGCGCACGCCCGGTGAAACCTCTCACTGCGGTCCAGCAGCGCAACGATGACACCCGTGTCGAGCAGGGCCGGCTTGATACTCCCAGCGCGAGCGCTGGGATTCTTTAGGCTACGCTTGCGACTACCTCCGCTACGTTTGCGCCTAAGGGGCATATCCTGCCCAAAATGACTTGTGCCGCGGCAATGTCCCGATGTATTTGGTATCCGCAATCACATCGATGCATGCGCTCCGACAACTTTTTCTTTTTAACGGCTCCACACGCCGGGCAGGTTTGGCTTGTATACTTCGGCTCTACCTTCTCGAATCTCCTACCAGCCTCTGCCGCTTTGTAAGAGACCATGTCAAGGAACGTTGCCCAGCCTGCGTCTAATACCTGCTTGGCCAGAACTCCTTGGGCCAAGCCCCTGATGTGGAGTTCTTCCGCAACGATCAGTCCGTACTTTCGGATCAGCTCGGTGGAACGCTTGTGTAGCCAATCCAAACGACGGTTGCGAATTCGTTCGTGAACCTTCTGTAACCGCAACACCGCTTTCCGACGACGATGCGAACCTTTCTGGCGTCGAGCCACACGCCGCTGCGCTCTCCGCAACTCTCGCGCGTTTTTCTCCAAGAATCGCGGGTTTCCGATGCGCTCGCCGTTCGACAAAGCCGCAAAGCTCTCTAGACCCAGATCGATGCCAACCGCTTTATCGCTCGCGGGCAAAGGTGTCGGCGTGTATTCCACGGCCAAACAGGCGTACCAGGCACCACAAACACGTTTAACCGTGAGAGCCTTGATCGTGGAATCCTTCGGCAGCGGACGGCTCAGACGAACCTTAACGTTGCCGATTTTGCATAGGGATAGGATCTTGCCTTGTAATTTGAATCCCGTGTTGTTGAACGCAAACGAGTCGAACCCGTTTTCATTCTTGAAGCGCGGGAATCCCGGTTTCTCGCCGTTGCGGCAACGACGAAAGAACGCTTGGAAGGCCCGGTCTAGTTTAAACAGCGTGTTCTGGAGAACATGAACATGGATATCCTTATACTCGTTGAAACTGTGGCGCACTTCCGTTAACTGACGTTTCTGCTCGTAAATTCCGAGGCGCTGACTGCGCCGCTGTTCCAAGGCGCAGTTATAAAGGAAACGGCAGGAATCCAGCGTTCGTTGTAGTTTGTCCCGCTGCGTCTTGTTCGGAACCAGTCGGTACCTGAACGTCTTTAACATTGTTCTCGAACCGGACTGAAACGTCGCGAATATCCCTGTGTCAGGTCTAGGCACGAAGCATAGCATATTCGCTTTTCATTCGCTGAGCCGAATGTTGTCAGAATTGTGAGCCGTACGGCACTCGCTTACCCACCCTGAAGAGCGG
>QHYQ01000488.1 GCA_003224175.1 Acidobacteriota bacterium | reverse complement strand
GAATTGCCGCAAGGCTATCCTCGTAACTAGTAGGAGACAAAGTGGGCCATCTTATGCGAGAGAAAGGTTAATAGAGGGGCCGACGCTGGGCGAGGCCTGAGACATGCGGATCATCAGCAAGCTTTTCGTCATAGGTTTAATCATCCACTTCGGCCTGGGCTTTTTCCGAAAACGTTTTTGAAAGCGGGGGCCCCAGATGAACCGCCGCGAGCCGGATCCGCCGTTGCCAGACTGACTGCGGAAAACTTGTACACAAGGTCTGAGTCTTTGCGCTTACGTCCGCAGTCGGAGTCCGTTTTCTTCGCGATAGCAGCTCCATACGACTGGTCTTTCTCGGCGCATCAAATTCTTGAAATGGTCGTATGGAGCTTCAATCAGAAACACTGCTCTGAACGCGCGGGCAATGGCCGTGGAAAAGTGGAGGGCAGCAACAAGGGCTGCAACAGCAAGAAGGACGTCGTTTTTGGTGTCCCGAAAACAGATGATTTTGTTACGACTCGTTCTTGCGTCGGCTCGCCGGTGCCGGCAATGGCGAAAGGGGCACAGTAATCGGAGCCTTTGCTTTGCGCGCCGCGATCGCAGGCGGCGCCTCGGCCGGTTTGCCCCCGGTTGCCTTCGCTGACTGTGCCCCTGCCGCGGCAGCCGCAGCCGGAGGAGCGACCGGCAGAACGGCGCCCTCGCCTTCCTTGTCGAAGACGAGCCTCTGCTCGCGCTCATCCCAGTCGATGCACAGCAGGTCGCCGAGATGGACCTGGCTCGTCGCCAGCAGGTTCGCCAACGGATACACGATATGCCGCTCAATCGCACGCTTCAGGTGACGCGCGCCGTATTTCAGGTCCGTGCCTTCCCGCAGCAGAAAATTGCGCGCCGTAGGTGTTACGCGGAAAAGGAACTGCCCCTTGGCCGTGTCCAAAACCCGCCGTTGCACCATGGACAGCTCGATTTCTAGGATTTGCTCGAGCTGCACCGGCCGCAGCGGATGGAACACGACCACCTTATCCAGCCGGTTCATGAATTCGGGCGAAAACTTGCGCCGCGCCGCTTCTTGAGCCGTACGGGTAACTTTGCCGTCCAGCGTATCCGCCCTCTTATCGACCGGCTGCACAAAGCCCATGCCGCCACTCATCAGTTCGGTGATCTCCCCGCCTCCCAAATTGGAGGTCATAAAGATCACCACTTGCGAAAGGTCCACACGCCGGTTGTCGCCAAGGGTCAATGTGGCTTTATCCAGCATGGCCAGCAGCAACTGCCACAGCGAATTCGACGCCTTTTCGATCTCGTCGAACAGCAAAAAGCTCAACTTCAATTGCTCGGTGTGATATTTCTCCAGCTCTTCCTGCGTAATCAGGGGATGCGTCTCGCGATGCCCGAGGTAACCTGGCGGCGAGCCAATCAACTTGGCAATTTCGTGGGAGTGCTGGAATTCCGCGCAGTCCACCTTGATCACCGCGCGCAGATCGCCGAAGAGGATCTCCGCACCCGCCTCCACGATGCGAGTCTTGCCTGACCCGGTCGGCCCGAGGAACAGCAGATTCCCCACCGGACGGCCGCTCGGGCACATTCCTGCGCAAAAGACCTGATAGAGGTCCACGAGCGCGTGGATTCCCTCCTCCTGTCCGACGATCTTCTCGCGCAGAGAGTTCTCGAACTCCTGAGATTCGATGCTTCTCAGAGTCGGATCCAAAGACCTACGCTGGCTGGCGCGCATGGCTTTGTGCCTCCTGACCACTTACCGAAAATTCCGCTCCGCCATTACTGCCCGATGCGGCGCCCGCTCGAACTGGTCAAGCTCTCCCTCATATCGCTTGTAATTCGAAACCTGGGAGCCAGTTTTTCCTCTTTTTCACGCAAGAATTGGTAACGTTGAATGTCGACCACCACTCCTACACGGTCCATAGCCTCAATTTTCGTCCGACGCACACGTCCCCGACAGCGAACACGAACAGGTTCGGCTAAGGTTATTTCGTGTGGCATAATAATGACCAACTCGACCTCGAACCGTTCTCGATTTCTGCTGGCAAAAAGAAGTAAACTCCCCGAGAGGCGATGTCTTCGCACTCCGCCTGAGCTTCCCAGTCTCCCAATAGGTTCGTCCAGCGTACCCTCATCGGCAGCTTCATTCGGAAGCGTCGGTTTGCGCGACGTTCCATGACCCTCACTCCCCCCCAGTAACTGGCCAATGGGGAGGTTGGCCAAGGACTGAACGCCGACGTTACCCGCAGGCGTTTTGAAGAGGATGGTATGGAAAGCGCAAGAAGAGTTCCTTGCCCAAAAGCAAACACGAGGAGCGGCCGGTCGGGGCCCGGCCGCTCGTGGAGTTTTGGAAGGAATATGCCAGACGCAATCTGCGGCAGGAGCCGGGCTAGCCGACTCAGGAGCCTCAGCGATAAGGGCAGGTTATCGAGAGGCCCGGCCTACCGCACATCACGTCGTACACGCGTGTTTAAAGCTCGGCCTTTGTGGATCGGCTGCTCAAGGAGATCGCGGCTACGGTCAAACCGGGTGAAGAGATCCAGTTGAGCGAGGCGGGGCGGAAGGCAGTGCTCATCGTCACCGGACTTGAAGTCGGCCGGATTCCCGAAGAAATCCCAGCGATCAGCCTTATCCCCGCTCCCGCTGAAATTGTTGGTGCTGTCGAAAATGTTCCACGGCAGTCATGCCCGGCCGAGAACGCAAGCCAACGTCCGCCAGATTTTCCAAACGAGCCCTGCCAAACGAGGATGCTTATGGAACAGTTTGACCGCGAGGAGATTGCCACCTATGAGGATCGGGACACCAATCGCCGCGGCT
>QHYQ01000487.1 GCA_003224175.1 Acidobacteriota bacterium | reverse complement strand
GTAATGAGCTCGATGATTGGCTGAGGGCTGAGCGTGAATTCGAGAGGATCGCGCATTTCAAACGAAGTTGGGATCGTCTCTCGGCTCTTGACAGTCGGCAACTCCTAAAATTCGAGGATTACCACGATTAAAATTTGAAATCTAACCCGAAATCGTAGAAGCAAGGGCGCCCAAGCAACACGGGCCGGGCGCGTTTGGCGCGAGCCTGCATTAACAAGGTCGCCGGAGTTCAAACATAGAAAGGGGACAGACTCATGCGGATAGGGTGACAATTTGATGCGCATTCTTCTACTCAACCTCGGTACCGAGTCAACCCAAGCCGTAGAGCAGGCCTTATCAGGTCAGGGCTATGACATGGCCTCAGACCAAAGTCTGAGCGTAGATAAGATTCTCGCACGTTTGCCAGACCTTCTGATCACGGAAGCAACACCATCGGACCTTAGCTGCTGCGGTTTGATCAGCCAAATCAAGGCAAGTTCTGATCTGCGAGCTCTCAAGATTGTGACGATCGTTCACGGAGACGCGCTTGAGCGTGCCCGTGGTCTAGATCTGGGTGCCGACGATGTAGTCTCGTTTCCATTTGAGCCAATGGAATTCGCTGCAAAAATCAGAACTCAGCTTCGTCAAAGGCAACCAGAACTTAAGCTCGAGGCAGAACTGAAGGACGCTCTCGAAAGAGAGCACATGGCGGAGAGTACAGCGGAAAACCTGATTAATAAGGTGATGTCGCGGCGTCGTTTTTGGGTTCTTTCCATAGTCTGCGTTCTCAGCGCGGCCACCCTCTTGGCGGCGGTCACAACGGTTATCTCGAACCGACGAAGTCGCAAGGATACGCTCCAACTCAAAGCCGAAGTTGCGCAACTTAATGGTGGACTTCTTCAGCAGGAAGAACTCCTGCGCCGCGTGGGACAGGCTCGTGATTCTCAGATTGGCAGTAACGTGCCGGGAACTCGCCGGTCATTGGAAACCCAAAGTGAGGCGATTCGCAAAAAAATGGCAGCGCCGGCCGTCGCGGATAACGAATCGCTCAAGAGGCAACTTCAAGAGACGCAAAATCAGCTGAATCGGCTCGAGACTGAGAGTCGAGCAGCTGAAGCGATTGTTCACAAATACGGACCGAGTGTTTGCTTGTTGCACGTAATCGTGGAACTTAAGGATAAAGATTCCGGGCAGATCATTCGTATTGCTGCCGATCCGGCCGGTAAACCGCTGGTCGACGAGAGGGGCATGATATCCCTTCAAACCGAGGGACAGGGACCGCCGCTGCAGTTCCACTTTTTTGGCACGGGATTTCTCGTCGCGAGCAATGGTCGTTTGCTTACCAACCATCACGTCGCCGAGCCTTGGAGGAGTGATGAAGAGCTGAAGGAGCTCCTTGATCGGGGTGCTGACGCGTTTGCATTGTCCTACACGGCCTACTTCCCCGTGATCTCTCAAGGCATCGAGGTCAAGCTCCACCATATTTCGGGGATCGCCGATTTGGCAACTCTGACGCTACAGACTCCAGCACCGCCTGAGGCTGCCTTGCTGGAACTCGATGATCGGAGTGAAGCCAGTGTGTCCGGCGATCCTGTCATCTTGATCGGTTACCCTACTGGTATCGAAGGAATTCTCGCTCGTGCGGGCAGCGACGTCACAACAAGGCTGGCAGAGAACGTACATGACGTAAACGAGATGCTTTCGCAATTGGCGGCGCAACACCTCATTCGTCCAACGATTACCCAAGGACACATCGGAGATGTCCTAAACGACAAGATTGTTTACGACGCAGCCACAACCGTTGGCGGTTCAGGCGGACCGCTCTTTAATCACGATGGCAAGGTCATCGGTGTGAACGCCGCCATCTGAGAGATTTTGGTGGCTCGAACTTGGCAATCCCTGTGCGTTACGTCGACGAACTGCTGAAGTAATTACCCATTCCATATGCGGTCAACTGCTTTCTGGTACGTGGGTTACTGACGGACGAAATCGAAGTGAGAAGCACAGACTGGTCCAGCTGTCCAGGACGAGCCGAACGGCGTCTTTAGTTTTCAGCGATTTACCAGCGAGCCAGCGCGCAACCACCCGTCTTGAAAACCGTTAGCCCCGAAAAGGGTATCGCGAACTTCGAATCGCCTGCCGAGCCACTAAATACAGATGGGTTTGTCGTCGGCGTGCCATCCGTGCCGCAGAGTTTTATATTTCCTGCCGACGACATCGGCGAGGGAGCAATTAGGGAGCAATAACCATTTCTACTGGTTCCTTCTGCTTCCATTGTACTCCCCAGAGTTTCTCGTAAGTGTCAAAAAGGGGCCTTCGGCCCGCGAAATCTTATGAAAATCACTCAGTGGTAAGATCGCAACGGCCCGGAGCGGCGAGGTCGCGTTTATCAGTGGAGAGTTCGAGACCGTCCATCTGTCTGATCCGGAGCGTGCGTGTTTGAGCGAATAATTGGGCGTCGTTGTCTTCCCTTGGGGAGCGGCGATAGCCCGCGACTCTGGTTAAAGTAATCGCAGCACGCTCTCCGCTACCGGCCAGGAGGAGTCTATGTCGTACCGGATAGCGGGAATCG
>QHYQ01000239.1 GCA_003224175.1 Acidobacteriota bacterium | reverse complement strand
CCACGATCGTGACCCATGAGACGAACAAGGATTATTACCTGGCCATCCTTTTTCACCCCGGCGGCTGGTCGCTGCAACCAGACCGGCTGGCGAAGTATGACCCGATGTATATGATCAGCAGGCGGCCGGCACCGATCGAAACTGTAGCCGGCGACACACGAATCACCGCGCCCTACGTGGTGACCGATGGTGCGCGCATGATAGAAGTCTTTCACGTGCTAGACGTGGCCTACGACCTCGGCGATCCTTCCTACAGACAAGGAAACCACAGCAACGACATGCTGATGGTCTATTTGCCCAAGGAAAGAATTCTCGTGAACGCGGATCTCTATTCGCCACCGGCGCAGGGCGCAGCCCTGACGGTTTCGACTCCTGGAATGCGCACGCTTTACCAGAACATGCTCATGCTGAAGCTAGATGTCGCCCAACATGTTCCAATCCATGGCCGCGTAGCAACGAATGGTGAATTTGTAAAATTAGTCGGCAAGACTCTAACCAGCGAGAAATAGAGGCGTGCGCCAAACGCGTCAGTCGTTTGGCGAGGCATCCCGAAGCGAGTCCTGACCGTGATGATGTTCGGGGCCACGCCGCAAATCGAAGAATGGCCCTGCGGTGGGCACTACCCGTTTATGCAAGAAATAATTAGCCGGTGGAGCGAAACAGCTCCCTATTGGGAAAAGCACCGCGCTATTATCCGGGAGATGTTTGCGCCGGTCACTCAGGCGCTCATCGAGGCCGCACAGATTACTAGCCGCAGCAGTGTGCTCGACGTAGCTACAGGCCCCGGGGAACCGGCCTTGACGATTGCCGAGTTCGTTGGCACTGAGGGCAAAGTCCTGGGCATAGATGCGGTTCCGGGGATGGTGGAAGCGGCTCGTCGAGAAGCGCAGCGACGAGAACTTCACAGCGCTACCTTTGCCGTAGCACACGCTGACCTCTTGCCCGCTGAAGCCAGCAGCTTTGACGCGGTGGTGAGCCGCTTTGGCGTCATGTTTTTTCCCACTCCGGTTCGTTCGCTTCGCGAGATGCTGAGGGTCCTCAAGCCCGGGGGCAAGATTGCCTTGGCGGTTTGGCATTTCGCGGAGAAAAACCCCTTCCATTACACCTTGTCGCGCGTCGTGGAGCGCTATGTCGATTCCCAGTCGCCGGCAGCGGATGCATCAGATGCATTCCGTTTTGCTGAGCCTGGCAAGTTACGGGCCGTTCTTTCAGAGGCTGGCGCCGCGGCCGTATCCGAACGCCTACTGCAGTTCTCGATACGGGCGTCAGTCTCCGTGGAGGAGTTTTGGACGTTGCGATCCGAAATGTCGGAAAATCTTCGCACTAAACTTACCAAAGTTCCAAGGGAGCGGAGGGGCGAGCTAACGCGCGAGGCGATAGAAGCCCTCCGTGCGTATTCCGGAGATGGCGGCATGAGTTTGCCCGCTGAGGTCCTCATCGTGAGCGGAAGTAGGCCTTCCTGAGTAGGCCCAATCGCCCGGTGGATCGATGTTCTCGACGCCCATCAACGTCACGAAAAATCAATCCTAACCGTCCGCAGTGCAGGTCATCACACTGCTGTTAATGCGAAGGCAGGCCCAAAGCACACCTTAAGCGTTATTCCGCGAACAGTCGGAAGTACCGCAGAAAATATGGTGACGTTTAGGGACCGCAATCCCGCCCTTCACGAGTGGTTCTTGATCGCGGCGGCATTAGCAAACGGCGGAAAGTTGGTTAGCACCACCAGAATCAGGTTCACGGCTCCGCCATCTCTAGAAGTCGTGGCGGCTCGGCCCTTCTCAATTCCGGAAATCTCCAAGCCCACAATGCCGTAATCAGCAAAGCACCCGCGCCTCCCAGAACCACCGCCGGTACGGTTCCAAACCACTGTGCCGTAATTCCGGATTCGAATTGCCCCAGTTCATTCGAGGCGCCGATGAACATCATCTCCACGGCGTTCACGCGCCCGCGCATTTCGTCCGGCGTGCTCAGTTGCACCAGGGTACCGCGCGTGACCACGCTGACCATATCCGTCGCGCCAACGAACAGAAGCGATGCGAGCGAAAGAGCAAAATTTCGCGAAAGCCCAAAAACCACGGTGAACGCGCCAAAGCCCGCCACGCACCACAGCATTGTCGCGCCGGCCTTGCGTCTCAGCGGCTTGTGCGCCAGCAGAATAGCCATGGCCACAGCGCCCGCTCCCGGGGCGCTCCGCAGCAGTCCCAGCCCCCACGGGCCTGTCCTCAGAATGTCGCCCGCATAGACGGGAAGCAGGGCCACCGCTCCGCCGAGAAGTACGGCAAATAGGTCCAGCGACACCACGCCCAATATCACTTTTTGCCGCCAGATATATCGCAATCCCGCGAAAACGCTGTCCACCGTCATAGATTCCAGCCGACGTAACGGACCTCGCGCTTGGATGCCCATGGCGAACACAATCGCCACCGCTTCGATAACCATGGCGGTTGCGTACACGGCTTCGGGCCCGCGAAACAGAGCGTAAAGAAATCCGCCGGCCGCGGGCCCAAGCACAGTCGCCGTTTGCGTCATGGAAGCTTCCCACGCCACGCCGCTCGGAAATTGCTCCGCGGGAACCAATAGCGGCACGAGCGCCCGCATCGCCGGACCGCTGAATGCGCGAGTGATGCCCAGAGCCACGAGAATGAAGTAAATAGGCCCGGCGGAGTGCACTCCGCCTTTCTGAATCCACAAGAGGGAACCCGAACAGACGGTGAACCCGGCGAAGCAGGCCACCATCAGCTTTCGCCGCGGGATTCGGTCTGCCGCATGGCCGGAGATGAGAAAGAGCAGAATGCCCGGTAGAAATTGCGCGAGCCCGGTTAGTCCCAGCGCCAGCGGGCTGCGCGTTATTTCGTAAATCTGCCAGCCGACCGCCACTGATTGCATTTGCAGCGCCAGCACCGTGAGCAGGCGCGCCCCGAGATAGCGCACGAAACTCGGGTAGCGGAAGACGGCGCGCCCCCCGCCCCTGGCATCTCGGCCGCGAGCATCGTCCCCGTCATCCCCGGAGTCTCGGCGCAAGCGTTGCATTAGATTTTCGGTGTTGTGGCGCCTGTCATTTTGGCCTTCCGTCATGCCCGCCTATTTTCCACATAATCCTGCCACCCGGCCCGTCTTTCTCAGCCCCTGTTCCTCAGAGAGACGGCTATTATCCTGTCCCAAGGCGATTTTCGATGAAGCTACGCAAACTCGGTAGATCCGGCCCGGAAGTCTCGGCGTGATCGCCGGAGCCACCAAGCCGGAACAAGTGGAACAAGGCGCCCGCGCCGCCGATGGGGCGCTCACACTCGAAGAGCTCGCCGAGATCGATGAGATCAGCGCAAAGCCGTAACGGAGATCAGCGGAACGTGCGATTACTGCGTCAGAATGGGCAAGCAAAGCGGCCGCTCGACGTGGAAATCCAGTCGCCCGATTTCCTCGAGCGCGCGATCGAGCAAAAAACTGCTGCAGGATTCCAGCGTCATGATGAAGGGTAGCGCGGAGTGCGGATAGCCGGGCTTTTGCAGCAACGCATCGATGCTGATTCCGAACTTGGCGAATACCGCGGCGACTTCGGCCACGATGCCCGGCCTGTCTCTAACCACAAAGCGCACATAGTGGGGGCGTTGGCCGGACGGCGGCGAGCAGGCGCAAGCCGTTCTTCGTGTCTTTTTGCGCGATGGAAATCTGCCGGATGGTGCAGTTCAGCTCGCGCGCATAGCCAAAATCGACAGCGTCGATTGGAGAAATCGGCGCGCAGGGAATCTGTTCGCTGCGCACGTTCACGCGCAGCCCGGCCTGCGTCAGGATCACCAGCTTGGCCCGCGCGTCGTAGCCTTCGACGTCGCTGGTGGGATCGGCTTCGGCAAAGCCGAGCTCTTGCGCCTCCTTGAGCGCGGAATCAAATCCGGCGCCGGTTGCCTCCATTTTCGTGAGGATGTAGTTGCAGGTGCCGTTCAAGATTCCGGCGATGCGATAAAGCCGGTCGCCGGCGAGCCCTTCCTGAATGGCAATAATTGCGGGAATTCCTCCGGCCACCGACGCGCCGAACTGTAGTTGCCGGCCCGTTTGCCGCGCCAGCCGCAAAAGTTCCGGACCGCGATCTGCGATTAGCAGCTTGTTCGCGGTTACCACGGATTTCCCCGCACGTAACGCTTGGCTCACCCATTCGCCCGCCGGCTCCAGGCCGCCCATCAGTTCCACCAAAATATCCGCGTCAGAGGCCAACACATCTTCGATTTGTTCTGTCCAGCGAACGTGCCCCGGAATCCAGTCGACTTTTTTCCGCTCGATATTGCGATTGAAAATGTGCGTGAGAATCAAGGGGCCGTGCGGATTTTGCGACAGCAGCTTGGCGACCGAACGCCCTACCGTGCCAAATCCCGCCAGCGCGATTTTGAATTTCCTGCCGGCAGATACGCTCCGCTCGGGCGCAATTTGATCCGCAACCTTCGATTCCGGGCGGGGCGCCACTGATCTTCACCTCTTGCTCAATTGCGCAAAAGAGCGCTGAGCAGGAAGTTAGCAGGGAATTTCCGCGAGCGCAAACCGCCAGGCGCCGCGAGTTCCCGCAACTCATGGCATTCATTCAGGTGAGGAACAAATGGATCCGGAACTTCAGGAGGCCGCTGCCACACTGGCGGCGGTCTTATAGCTCGTCTCCCTCTCCCAGTTCCTTGGTGTTCGGATCTGGCGTCAGCGTGCCAAATAAGCCGTGTGCTTCGCCGTTGATGCCGGCCGTAAAGAACAGGCTGTTGTAAGGGCCGGCAGCGCCACAGTTGGGCAAGTTTGAACCCATTGGCGGCGTGCTCGGGCAGCCCGCGGCGCTATTACCAAACGTGAGGCCCCACAAACCTTCGATGCTCAGGTCCTGGCCATTCTGGTCCTTCATCAAGCCCATAAATTGGCCGGTGAAGCCGTTGTAGGCGGCAATCTGTCCGCTGCCGAAATTGCCAACGAGGATGTTGTTGCTAAACTCGCCGAAATCGCGAGGAGTCCAGACCACTGCCCAGGGAGAGTTGAGCCAGAGGCCATGCTCGAAGCGGGTCAGAAGCTTGCCTGAGGTGCTGAAGATATCGACGAAACCTAGTCCTGCCCCAGGCACATCGTCGTGCTTGGTCTGATCCTGCTTTGCATAAGTCACAAAGAGGCTGCCGCCAATGTTTTGAATGTTGAAGGGAGCGAAGCCCTTGGGGATACGTTCATCCTCGAAACTCTCTTCTCCCTCACCGCTCCCGTCTCCACGGTCGTCGGAAAGATGCACTTGTCTGAAATTCGTGTTGTAGACTTCGACGTTCCCTGAGCGGAAATTAGTGACGTAGAGAAATCCCTTTCCCTGGAATTCTCCAATCGTCATTCCCTTGTACACTGCTCCCTCAGCCGCGGTTGGAATCGCCGAATGGTCGACCTCGAGAGTCGCAGCAGCGCCGCTGGCCCACGCCGAGATCGTGCCATCTTCCGTAGCAAAGATGAACGCCGCCGCGGTCTGCGGATCTCCCGGGCTGAGATCAAAGTCAGGACTGCCATTGAAGACGATCCCAGTAGGAGCCGACTTGAAATTTGCAGGGCTGCCATTCGGTCCCGGAATCTTCACAACCCTCGATCTCGCCGCGCCGGTGCCATCGTATAGCGTCGAAACGCCGGCGTTATTATCGGATATCCACCAGGGGCCAGTGACACTGCGAGTTAAACCCCACGGATTCTTCAGATTGTTGTCATTCGTAAACATGGCGCCTGAGTTAAGGTCTGTAACCAGATTTATCTGTTTGTAGTGTTGCGCGAAGGTCGCAGCTGGAACCAGTACCAGCGCGGCAACAAGAACTGTGCTCGATTTCAAGAATCCCACGGCGACTTTCATCTTAGTTTTCCTCCATCAGAGAATGTCATATGGGACGATTCATGATGCTTGGCGGCGAAATCCACGCCAATCGGCAACGTCTCGGTCCAGTAATCTGAAGGAATTCTCGTCCGAAGTTGTCAGTTTCGCGTCGGGCCGGTGTCAACAGATCGTAAAGGGCTCGACAAGCGAAATTAGAAGGGCCGAAATTCCGAATGGATCAAAGGACAATATGAGTTGGGGTCGTATGTGAGTCGGGGAAGTGGAAAGTTGTGAGCTCCGTTGTTGCCGGCGCCGATTCCGGGCGGACGGCGGCATAGTCCGAAATGAACCCACCACGGATGCGGATCACTTTTCGTCGATCGTGTCGAGCACTTCTTTGGCGGCGCGGAAGGCGTCCACGGCCGCTGGCACACCCGCGTACACGCCTGCCTGCAGAAAGACTTCCGTCATCTCCTCGCGCGTGACGCCGTTATTCAGAGCGCCGCGGACATGCAGTTTGATTTCGTGCGGGCGGTTCAATGCCGTGAGCATGGCCAGGTTTATGAGGCTTCTGGTCTTTCGCGAGAGGCCAGGCCGGGTCCAAATCGCTCCCCAGCACCATTCGGTGACAAACTCATAGAGTACGCGGGTGAACTGGTCGGCGGAAGCCATGGCCCGGTCGACGTAATCGGCGCCCAAAACTTCGCGACGCACGGCCATTCCTTCTTCATAGGCTTTTTTGTTCAAGGATTCTCTCCTCAGTGATGCTCGAAATTGTCATTCTGGCAATTCGCTCGCGGATAGTATAAGCCGCGCAGTGGAATTCAAAGCAGCGCGACGATGAGGAACTAAATGGTCAGATTTTGGGGAAAAAGGAACGGGCGGGAATTCGTTACTCCTAGTGCGGCTGGGGAACCGAGGCGAGAGTCTAAGCCGGGCGAACGCTGCTAAGTACAGTACCCATAGCGGCCGTCTTGGCGGAGGGCTCGTTGGATTCCATCTTCGAGCGCACGAAATTCAGTACAGCTAGGGTGGCGATTGTCAAAATCATGGCGGCGGCGATCAACAGGGCTTTCTTTCCCTTGCGCATTCTTTCTCCTGTGGTTTGTCCCTTGGGCTCCATCAACGATTTGACGCTGCGGAGTGAAAAAGGGCCAGTGCCGCTGGGCCGGCAAATGCCTATCCAACTACCTACAATTCCATAAATACATGTTCCAACGAGACTTGCATAACTGTACGGAAGGACAGAAAAAGGGCAGGTTTTTAGCCAACACAGCACAATTCAGCGAGGTCGCCTCCCTTTGCCAATGAGGCGTCGCTTACATCGGCCCGACCAAAGCTTGCTGGTGCTCTAGCTCCGGCCCGACACCTCGATGCCGGGGAGCGGGCGAACTACTGGTGATAAGGAACGATGAGCGCGGCATGCGCCAGGATATGACCGTCGATTGCTTTCATCACATCCGCACGGGTTGCCGTGTCGGGCAAGTCGAGTTTTTGGTCGATCGAGAAAAGCTCGAAAGCATAATGGTGCGAGGGGCCCGCGGGAGGGCAGGGAGGTCGATACCCGACGTTCCCTCCTTGTCCGGAGTTCTCGTCGGTTTGCATACTGCCGTCGGGCAGTTGTTGCGCGCTGCTGGGAACAGCTTCGGGAAGCTGGGTGGCCGTGGGAGCGATATTCCACACCATCCAGTGCAAGATGTCGTCGACGCCTTTGCGCGGCCGCGGCTCCATATCATGGACGATCAGCACGAAGCTGGCGGTGTCTCGCGGCGGATTCATCCAGTGAAGGTCGGGAGAAACGGCTGCCGGGCCTGCGGTGCAGGTATATTTCACCGCAAGAAAGCTGCCGTCGGCCATGGAGTTGCTCATCATGGCGAAAGGCGGCGGCTGCTGGCCGCGACCTGCGCCTTGTCCGGGGCCCTGGGCGCCGCCTCCGGGTTGGCCGGCTCGGCCGGGAGTATTGCCGCCAGCAGGCGGATTCTGTCGGGCGATTCCAGTAACCACGCCGGCAAGCAGAAACGCCAGAGCTGTCAGTAGCAAGAAGATTTTGATCCGCATCGTAATCCGTCCTCTCCGCTCGAAAGTTGCTCGAACCTTTCCCGCCCCGGCTATTGAGATACCCCCTCGGCCTGACACGTTACGTCGAAATTGATATGCTACGCCGCGCCGCCACTAATTTCACTCTCAGCCCGCTTCGGGGCACAAAGGAGCGCAGCATGATAACGCGCCGCAAAATCCTGCTTGGGTCGATCGCCGGTGGGGCAGCAGCGATTTGGCCCTCGAAATTGCTGTCTAAGGCCGCGCAGCCTTCCGCTCCCGTCAATTTCCCGGTGCCTCCGGGCGCATGCGATTGTCACACGCACATATTCGGCGATCCGCGCCAATTTCCGTGGTTTTCGGGCCGCACGTATACGCCCGAGTCCGCGTCTGTTGTGGAGATGCGCGCATTGCACCGGGCTCTATACATGGACCGCGTGGTAATCGTCAATCCGAGCGTGTATGGCACGGACAATTCCTGCACCCTGGACGCAATGAAACAGCTCGGGCCGCGCTCGCGGGGCATTGCCGTCATCGACGATAGGACTTCCAACAGGCAGCTCGAAGAGATGGACCACGCCGGGGTGCGCGGTATTCGGCTCAATTTTGAAAATTTCGGGCAAACGAATCCAGACGTGGCGCGGAAAGCGTTACAGTCTGCCGTGGCACGCATGGCTAGCCGAAAATGGCACATCCAGATCTACACGCGTCTCGCGGTGATCGAGAGCTTGCACAAAGAAATTCTGGCATCACCCGTTCCGGTGGTTTTCGATCATTTCGGGGGAGCGCAGGCGCCGCTGGGAACGGCGCAAGCGGGCTTCGACACGATGCTCGATCTGGTACGCTCCGGCAAAGCGTACGTCAAAATTTCAGGTTCATACCGAGCTTCGGCCAAACCACCCGACTATCCCGAAGCCGCTCCGCTCGCGAAGGCATTGATCGCGGCGAACGCGGAGCGCATTGTCTGGGGCAGCGACTGGCCGCATCCGACCGGCGGAGCTTTGCCTGGGCACACCGCAAGCGACGTCGCCCCGCTGCTGCAGATCGACGATGGCCGCCTGCTGAATCAGCTTGCCGTGTGGGCGCCCGATCCGGCCGTCCGGAAGACGATTCTGGTGGATAATCCCGCGCGGCTTTATGGGTTTTAGCGGATCTGCGGCGCTACTTGCCGGGAGGCAAACCACCGCCGCCCGGTTCGGCTATCAATTGCAGATACTGCAACATCTCTGAGGGTACGCAGAGCTGCTCCTCGAGTTCCTGGCTGGGAAGCCACCTGAAATTGGCCGTCCCGAGCACAAAAGGCTTGGTATAAAGTTTCGGATCATCCACCGTCACGATGACTTGCAAATCATTGTGGTCTGCGCGCGTGTACCGTTCCTGTACGTGGGCCTCGATGGTATGCGGATATCCCGCGCCATTCAGCCAGGTCTTGTCGTCGAGGCCGGTGGTATCGACCACAAACGTATTGTCTCCGTCCCAGTGGCCCACCGAGTATCCGTAATAGCGCGGATCGGGCGCATCTTTTCCGGTGCCGCCCACATTTTTGGGAAGCTCGCGGCCGTCAGTCCAGACTTCGCGCCAGGCCCGCTGGTATTGGTTGAGAATGATCACGCGGTCAGGCATGGTGGCGAAGGAGAGGCCTCTGATTTCGAAGATGATGTTGCGGGGGAATCCCAGCGGATCACAGGTGCGCACAAAGGCGTCATTGGTGCCCGCGACGTGGAACTTTGCCTCCGGTTTATTCATGCCGAATAGCTTTTGCCCCTCGGGTGTCAGCGAAGGATCATCACCCTTTGGCGCGGCTACGGGGCCTGCCCAGGAGCCCGTCAAATCGCGCTTGGGGGCCGGCCCGCCGGGACCGCTCTCTTTCAATTTGTTATACATATTGTTGTTCAAACCGGCGCGTGCTTGAGCCATGGCTAGCGGGGAAAAAGCCAGCACAGCGGCCAAAGTAACCATTGCGCCAATGACGCGATTCCGCATCTTCGCAATTCTCCCTCGGAGTTAGAGCCCGTTTCGAACTGCCGCTATTCTCAACAGGCAGCTCGCTTGCGAATGAGAATTCCTTTCTGGTTGCCGTAGCATAGCCTCCACTGCCTCCGTTGGTCAAACTACGCGGAGGCCCGGCGGGATCCGGGTACGCCGATGGCCAACGACCATCATTCGTAGGCAAAGATTGCGTCCGTGGGCGGCCAATCGTCATCTCTCTTTGGGTCTATAATTGTTGCCACTTTTTGTGAGAATTCTCTGCCGCCGCTGGAGGAGGTTCGAATGCGGAATCTAATCGCCAGACTCATCTTCGGCCTCATGGCCGCGTGTATTTTAGCGCCGATGGTGATGGGCCAAGCCGGCGCCGGCGGGAACAACAGTTCGTACGACAGATTAGCCGGTGGGACCAACAGTTTGTACGACAGATTAAAGGATGCCGGTACCGGCGGGCCGCCTCCCAAACGCGATGTGACCGGAGTGTGGACAGGGCTTCTCGAAGCTCTCGGAGGAGTAGTGCCCCCGATGACGCCCTTGGGGGAAAAGCGGTTCAGCATGAATAAGACCGAGCGGAAAGCCGGATGGGCGGATTCCAATGATCCTTGGAAGACGTGCGATCCGTTCGGGTTTCCCCGCAGTGCTGTTAACGAAATCACGGGCATCGCCTTTGCCCAGATGCCCGACAAGATCATCGTCCTGCACCAGTACAACAGAATATGGCGCGAAGTCTGGATGGACGGGCGAGAACTTCCCAAGAACGTCGGCACGAAGGGCGGCCCGGATTCGACGTGGTATGGATACTCAGTCGGCCATTGGGAGGGGGACTCCACGCTCGTGATCGATACCACCGGCAGCGACGACTCAAGCTGGGTCGATCCGCGCGGCTACCCGCACAGTGTCGACGGCCACTATCAGGAGCGCTATACCCGTGTGGACCACAACCACCTGGAGATGACGGTGACGGTGGACGATCCGAAGATCTATACAAAACCCTTCGTTCTGGGGATGAGTAAATTCGTTTGGGTTCCCGATCAGAGATCGGAAGAGCAGATCTGCGTGCCCTCGGAAGCTATAAATTATGTGAACGTCATCAGCAAACCGGCCGCCGGTAAGAACACCGAGGGCAAGTAGGCAGGGGGCGCCTCAGAACATTCTCAATACTGCCCCTTTTCCCACCCCGGTTCTGCGTTGAACTTCTCTCACCCTAGCTGGCTATCCCGCAAGGTTGTGCCATCGGCAAGGACGATCTTCTGAAGGCGGCCGACGGGGTTGCCGGACCTGGCTTGATAGAGGTAAACCCTGATGACGTCACCCGGCTGAACAGAAGTCTTGCTCCAGCCAATCAGGCCGAGCACCGAAGGGCTTCCGGCCTCGGCAGCCCAATGTGTGACGTTGCCTTTGCCATCCTTTACGTCGAACATCACAATCGAGTGCGGATTGCCCCACTGGAATTTGGTTACTGTAGCGTCCTTCAAGACGATGACTCTGTCCGAGTATGCTGCGGCTCCGTGATGTGCGAGGACAGGGCCGCAGGCGATCAGAAGCCCGGCGATAAATGCAAAGAAGAGAGATAACTTGGGTTTCATCCACGCCTCACAAGCAGGAAATCCGCAGATGTAACAATGATGAAACAGAGAATATCGGACGCCGTTCTCATGTGTCAATCACGGCGCCTTTTGCGAGCACGCGAGTGTCACTAGATATGCTATTCCTCGCAAGCATGGGAGCTAACACGTGAAGAGGAAGGGACCGCGCTGGCGGTCCCCTTTTTATTTCCAACTTTGTCTGTAGCCGTTAGAAGGACAACTTCAAACCGAACTGGATGTGGCGCGGGCCGCCCGACCCGAGCACGGGGTGCCCACACCGCAGGCGGCAGTGAAGCCGAGGACGCAAAGCTGATTGCTCGTCCGATTTGGGGAAGCCGCAATAATTGCCGGATCGGAAAACGCTAGCGTCGCCTCCGCGTTGGTGAACGGAGTATTGAAGCCGGCGCCAAGCTGAGGTTGGTTGAGGTTAATCCAGTCTGTTTCGTGAACGCCGTGCGTTCCCACATAGGCGATGTCCAGGCGGCCTGCGGTAAAGCTTCGTGCCGGAGGAAGGCATGGGAGTGATACCGACGGCTGTCGCGGAGCGGGCGATGAAAAGTCAGGAAGTGGTTCTGCGAGCCATGGCCAAGCGCATTACCTGGTGGCAAGCGGCGGAGATTATCGGCATCAGTGACTGGCAGATGCGGCGCTGGCATCGACGTTACGAGAAATTCAGCTACGACTGGCTGTGGGATCGACGGCGCGGCCGTCCCAGTCCGCGGCGCGTACCGCCGGCAGAGATCGAGCGCGTGCTGGCCCTATACCGAGAGCACTATTTCGATTTCAACGTGCGCACGAGAAGCTGCAGGAAGAGCATGGCATCGTGCTCAGCCATACCTGTGTGAAGTCGGCGCTGCAGGGAGCGGGTCTGGTGCGCCGGGCCCGGCGGAGTGCATCGTCGCCGACGGCCGCGTCGGCCATTACCCGGGATGCTCTTGCATCTGGACGGCAGCGCGCCCGCCTGGTTGGAAGACGGCCGCCGCTACGATCTGCTGCTGGTGGCAATCCCACGATGGGGGCCGGAAAGCGGGAACTCAGATCCCCGTGCGAAATATGGACAGCATGACGCGATCGTCCTAGGGTTCTGCCAGTGCCCCGATCAGATCAGCCACCCTTCATGAAACGGCTGCCGATCAGAATTGCGCTTTGCCATTCCGTTCGTCGCAGCCGTGCGCGCGTTCCGCAGGTAATCCCGGAGTTCACTGCGTGCCCGGTATATTCGAGTCTTTACAGCGCTAACCGAAATGTGCAGAACTTGTGCCGTCTCGGTGGTCGACAACTGCTCGATAGCTCGCAACAGGAATACCACGCGGTACGCGGGACGGAGAGTCCCGATGGCGCGCGTCAACAGGTCCCTGAGTTCCCTGCGCGAATACGCCGCTTCAGGTCCCTCGATGGCTGATTGAAAATCGTTTCTGGCCGGGGTCTCATCGGCGGGCGGTATTGCTTCTTCCAGAGCAACATGCAAAGCGCTTCGCCTCCTGCGAAGGCACATCAACGCTTCGTTAATGGCGATGCGCGAAATCCAGGTAGTTAGACTGGAGCGCCCTTCGAACTGCCCGATCTTGCGGTACACTTTCAGCATGGTTTCCTGCTGAGCATCTTCCGCGTCCTCAGTGTTGCGTGTGATGCGCAGAGCTAGGCGATATACGCGTTCCCGCGAAGGCTCGACCAGTTGAGCGTGTCTCTTGTTGATCATGGAGGGGAGATCGGTGAGTCAGTAGAGGTTTTGGGGTATGGGGAATTTCGTTGCATCCACATTTCCCAGCAAGAGTGGGCGCGACCGTTGGCGTCGTTGTCGGCGTGGAAGGTCATGTACTGGTCAGAGCCGAATTTCTTGAATCGGGCATAAGAGCCGGTAATCTCCTCTCCACATAACTGGCAGGTCATGGCAACCTCCGGGTGGGTCGAGGGTTGGACTTGGGGAAGCCGGATGGGGACTCCCCGCGGGACGAACGGGAGAAATGAAATGACGGTTTTAAGCTCATGTTGCTGCAGGCCCTTCGACCTTGGCGCGATGGAACTCCTGACGAAAATCGAGCTTCTTCTTGTGGAGATATTCCGCGTATTCCCGATTCAGCAATCGTTCCAGGCAGCGGTTATCGTGGAAGAAAAAGGTCTCGTGAGAGATGTGTTGGCCTTCCCCGATCCAGCGCGGGTCGGCAGGAGTGATATCCGTATTGCAACCGGCGCAAGCGCGTTCGCCAACGGTGCTCGTCCTAGTCGTCAAACGTTCCACTAGAAGCCTCCTTTGGAATAAAGGCGATTCCGATAGAGAGAGAAAACAGACAATGAAAGTCCGAAATCATCGGCACCCTCTTGTGCATGTCCTGCAGATTCGGCGCTGGCCTCTTGGTCCGAATTTTGACTAGCTTCTAGCGCGTGATCCTTGCGCTCCCGCAAGGAGTCATTAATCCGTCCACATATGGCGCCACTCGGCATCGCAAATCTGACGCGAATCGATATGCAGACAGGGTAACGACAGGGTCCTGGTCGTCCCTGGATTCGTGAACACGTATCAGATCACTTCAGTCATTGCGGAACGAAGATGAGCTGCAGTGCGGTCGATGATCTCTGGCAGCGTGATCTTCGGCCGGAATCCGGTGACCCCGTGTAACTTGTCGACCGAGGGAACGCGCCGCTGTACATCTTCGTACCCGCGCCCATACGCTTGATCGTACGGTGTGTACAAAATCTGAGAACGGCTATCGACGCGCTGCCGGACGAGCATCGCCAGGTCTTCGATCGAAATCTCCTGCGTGCTGCCAATGTTGAAGACCTCCCCGAAGGCTTGCGCATCAATCAGCTTTGTGACCGCTTCCACCGTGTCTCGGACATCGCAGAAACAGCGCGATTGCTTGCCGTCCCCATGGATCGTGATCGGGGCTTCTTCGAGGGCCTGCTGAACAAACGTTGGGAGCACCATGCCGTAACGCGCGTTCTGCCTGGGCCCCACCGTGTTGAAGAAACGCACTACAATTGTTGGCAGCTGTTTCTCTTCCCAGTAAGACAGAGCCAAACACTCATCCAGCATTTTTGAAGCGGCGTAGCTCCATCGGCTCTTTCGCGTCGGGCCGAGAACCACGTCGTCATCCTCGCAGAAGGGAATCTTGTTGCTCTTACCATAGACTTCCGATGTAGATGCGATGAGAACAGGAGTACGGTTCCTGGCTGCAGCTTCGAGCACGATCTGCGTGCCCGTTACGTTTGTTTCTATGGATTCGACCGGTTTTTCCAATATCAGTTTTACGCCCAGCGCGGCAGCCAGGTGCACGACGAAATCGGCCTCGTCCACCAGTTTTTCGACGGCATAGGGAACTTGGATGCTCCCCAAATGAAAATCCACCTGGCCGGTATCCACCAAGTGCTCGATGTTCTCGAGACTCCCTGTGGATAGGTTATCGAGGACGCTGACGCTGTCGCCGCGTTGGACGAGCCGTTCCGCGAGATGGGAACCGATAAAGCCTGCACCGCCCGTGATGAGGAAGCGCATTTTCAATCGGCTCCCTTTCGATCTTCCACGTGTTCAAAACCGACGCGAGGTATAGGCTGCCAGCGCCGGTCTCCTCGGAAATAATTGACTTGTCCGCGCAGCCGCCAGAAGAGGTACATAAATCGGAACGGAAAGACTTCCAGCGCTGCCTGAAGCATCAATCTCATCCTATCGGGCGCAGTGTATCGAGGGTATCGCCGCTCACTCTGGCGAATCGAAAGGACGGACAGGAGGATGGTTAACGCATAGCCCCCGCCAAGGACCACCGGTGCCAGCCGCCAGTTCAGACAACCAACGATTGCGGCCAGGCCGACAGAAATCCAGGCAATCGCTTCCACAAGGGGTGCAAGCAATTCGTAAATCCATAGCCACGGCAGCAGGACAAAACCGATTCGCCCGTACTGTGGCCGGAAGAGCATTGACCGGAAACGCCATAACACGTCGCAAAGGCTGTTATGCCAGCGCGCTCGCTGGCTGGCGACGTATCGGTAATTTGAGGGGACTTCAGTCCACACCTTTGCATCGGGAGCAAAGCGAATGCGGTTGGGCAAATTGTTGGCGAGGATATGGCGGTGGATCTTGAAGGTCATGTCCAGGTCGTCCGCCAGGACGTTGGCGTAGCCGCCGACGGCTCGCAGCACGTCGGTACGGAATAATCCCAGAGGTCCCGAGATGATCGGGGTCATGTTCAAAAACGACCATCCCAGCCTGGACATAAAGAAGGCGCGAGCATATTCAATGACCTGTGCGACTTCGAAATAATGGCGTGGAGAATGGATCGCGCGAAGCTGACCTCGCGCGACATCACAGCCGTTCACCGCATGGATATTGCCGCCGACTGCAACGGTAGCAGGGTCTTCCAGGACGACGGATATCATGCGCCGCACGGCTTGCTTTTCGGGCAGGCTATCCGTATCCGTCACGAGCGTATATTCACCGGAGGCGATTTCCAGGCCAGCGTTGGTGGCATCCCCCTTGAATCCCGCGCTCAGCTTCCGAACGACGACGAGCCGCGGATCGCTGGAACTGCGCCAAACGCTCAGAATCCGTCTGTGCGGCAGCGTGGACACAACAGGCGAATCGTCGAGCTTCAGGCAGTACGTTTTTTGAAGCAATTCAAACGTCGAATCGGTACTTTCATCGTCTACGAACAAGACTTCCAGGTTCGGGTAGTCCATGGCCAAGAAGGACTGAGCTGCGCCGAGGATGCACGCTTCCTCGTTCTTGGCCGGAGCGACGATGGTGACTCGCGGCAGGAAAAGGCGTGACACCGCCAGATCCCGGACGCACGTCTCCTCGCCATGGCGCTTGCTGTACCGCCACGCCAGGATCATCAGCACGATGTAGCTGATCATGCTGCCGGCGTAGTACCAGAAGAACACCCAGTTCGCGCGGGCGATGACGGGTCCGATGGTGTTAGAAGCGAAGAGCATAAGATACCCCGTAGGAATCACTGGCCAAATGATTTGCGCCATATAGAACGCGGAAGTAATAGGCACTCGCGCTGGTGCTCCTCGTCAGCCAGAAGTGCACTCCGGCGCCGAACTCTCGCGACGAAACGTTGTTGATTTGCAGAACATTAGAAAGCTCAGAGTCAAAAGAAACCGCCGGCCAGACGCTGAGTCGCCGCGTGAGCGGCACGTTGAGTTTCGCGCCGCCCGAGGGAGTCCACGAGCTCGCTCCGGCGAGAGTCGTCCGGATCGCTCCTGCGCGGAGCGTGAGCACCCAATCTCGTGGCAAGTAAACGACCACCGTGGGATTGACGAGCAAAATGTTGATGGACGGCGAAAGGTGATAGCCTCTTTCGCTCACATTGAGATCCGTTTCCAAGGCCCGAATCGGACTCTGACGGCGAATTGCATTCCGATCGGATCGGTAAAGAGTGCGCCCTGCCTCGAAGCTTGCCGACCATTCTGCCGTGCTGTTGGTGTCGGAATTGCGACTTCCTCCGGCAGTCAGATATGTTTTTGCGTCCGGTTTCAACGTGACGTAGGAAGCGCCGCCCCCAAAACGCTCGCCAAAATAGACGCCGCCGGTCGCCACAGCTTCGAGCGTCCATCGCGGAAGAAGCCGGACTGCGGCGTCGATGGACCCGACGCTTGATGAGCGCCCTGTGCTGAAGTCCTGTGCGTCGAAGCCAAAAGTGACCTGACCCTGGGTGCGGTCGCCGTCGCGGTTGGTTTGCGCATGGGCTGCCCGAGCAAGAAAGGCGAGGGCAATTACTGCAACAATCTGTTTGACAGCCATCTAACTCCTGTAAAAGAGCGGACTGGCCACGCAAACGGTGATTTCCGTCCGTTTCGCACGACGCTCATCTCGGAAACGAGCGTAAGGGCAGGAGTCGCGGGGCCTAATGGTAAGTTGAAGCCATTCTGAGTGGGAGATGCGGGCGGTACGGACTATCCCCCAGGTACGGAGCCGAGATACAAGGGATAGTACGAAAGGCTTAGGACACCCTCATGGGCCAGATTGCCGGCAAAATTGAGGTTCCGGCAAACAGGAGTCGCGGCTGATCCGCCTTGGGGCGGTCCAGACCTCGGACGAGGGCGGTCCATAGCCGAGTGGAACACCCCTGCTCCAGCTGATTCAATCGGAGCCACTTGGTGCCGCCTTCCTATTCTTCCAGCGGAGACTTCCCTGTTTCGCGCGCGAACAGCAGAGCTAGACCGGTCACGCATAACGACGCGAGGACATACAATGAAATCGCGGTGGTCGTGTGATAGGCCCGGAACAAAGTCGTCATAATCAGCGGTGCGAATCCGGAGCCGACTAAACCGGCCAGCGTATACGCTAGAGAGGACCCAGCGTAGCGCACTCGCGTGGGGAACTGTTCGACCACGAAGGCCGCCTGCGGTCCAAACATCGCGGCGTGGAGGATGACGCCGACAACAGCGGCCAACACAATGAGCATGGGTTGAGCGGTATCGATCAGGAAGAAGAAAACAAATGCCCACACCATCGCCGCTACTGCACCGGCGCCGTAGACCGGACGCCGCCCGACGCGATCTGAAAGACTCCCGAACATCGGAATCATGACCGCATTAATCGGGGTGGCAATCATGATTGCAGCCAGCGCCAACGTTTGCGAGAGATGTAAGACAACCGTGACGTAGGTAAGGATGAATACGTACACCAGCGAATAATGGACGTCCGATCCCACTCGGACGCTGCCCGCGATCAGCAAACGCGGCCAAAAGAGCCGTAACACGTCTCCTATAGGAGCCTTGGCTTTCGCCCCGCTCTCCTCCAGCTCTTTAAACATCGGCGTCTCTTCAACCCCTAGGCGAATCCACAGGCCAAAGCCGACCAACAGAATGCTCGTCAGAAACGATACACGCCAGCCCCATCGGACAAACTCATCGGAAGAAACCCGATACGTGATGAGAGCAATGCAGCCTGTCGCGAGCAACGTCCCAAGCGCTGGGCCCACCTGGGCCCAAGAAGCATTTCGCCCGCGCTTGTCCTGTGCTCCATGCTCGAAAGATATGAGGACGGCTCCGGCCCACTCTCCTCCCAGCGCAATGCCCTGTACGAACCGCAGAGTGACCAGCAGAATTGGACTCAAGATGCCCACCGATTCGTAGGTCGGAAGCAAACCCATGAGGCAGGTGGTGAGTCCCATCAGGATCAACGTGACCACGAGGACGAACCGACGACCCAGCTTGTCGCCGAGATGGCCGAAGACGACACCTCCAAGGGGTCTGGAGACATATCCGACCGCGTAGGTCGAGAATGCCAGAATGGTACCCGTCAACGGATCGAATGACGGAAAGAAAAGGCGGTTGAAAATCAGTGCAGCCAGAGTGTTGTAAACGGTGAAGTCGTACCACTCGAGGGTTGTTCCCACCGAACTGGCGGTGGCGAGCCTCCCCGTATTTGCTTTTCCTGCAGCGTGTGTCGTAGCGGCGATGTCAGCCACGTACGTGCAACTGCCGCATCAAACTTGTTCGACGCTCTGCAGCGGGGCTGCTGTGTCGAGAGCGCCCCTTGCTCGTACTCATGATTAGTGACACTCACCGTCAAGGCGAATTGCGAAAACCACCGATGCCATGCCCTTGGTTGACGACAGTCTACTCCACAGGACCGAGGAGTAACACCAGCAGACGGACCTCAACTCAGTTTCTCGCAACTCGCGGGTGCATAGGGCTATTCCTCTAACCCGCCGCTATCTATTTTGCGGGAACGTTCAGTTCAGCTTGCACCAGTAATCGGCGTTGTTCACAGGCGAGCCAACGGCGAAGCAGAGCGGAACGCGATCTCAAAGAGGGAGTGCAGGACTAGCCGGCGCGCTTGTAGTGCGTGGTCGTGGTGCGCGGCGCGACCTTCATGGTTTTCATCTTCTTGATGTACTCGGGATACGTCTCTTCGGCGCCACCCAAGGCAGCCTCGGGGGGTATCCCGTATTCAGTCGCGAAGTCGTAGAGCACGTCGTTCTTTCCCGGCAGATAATTCGGCACGGAGCCAGCCGGCAATATGGTTCCATCCGGGGTCATTTCGCAGGGGAACGGGGCGATCACTTGGTCGGGTGTGTAAACCCAGCTGTACTCACGAATGTAAGGTTCGGTCAGGTAAGCCGGATCGTTGATGACAAACGTAACGTTCAAATAATTACCGTAGCGGTGGATGCGCGTGGTCACCTTGGACTTGGCGCTGCGGGGAACGCCGGTGCGGGTCAGATACGCTTCCTTGAGATGATCAGTCGTGTATACCAGAGTGTTGCCTTCCCAGTGCCCTGTTGAAAACCCAGACCATCTGTGAGCTGCGTTAGGGGAAGGGTGTGGACGATCGTCCGTATAGATCACCTGCTCTGGCTCTTGCCACGACACGTGAAGGCGATACCCAATCTGTTGCTTTGTTTCGGGATCCAGCTCCCGTGTAATCAAAAGCTGCGAAACAGAAACACGCAGTCCGATGTCGATGGGGTGCGGCCGGCACATATTTTCCGGGAGATCAATCTGATCCGGGTGCCAACTCTCGGCTCTCAGACGCCCCGCGTCATTCAGCGGGATTCCGGTATAGTCGCCAACATCCATGCCGTCGTTGTAAACCCTCGGCGACCACTCGCCAGTGATATCGGCCTGGGCCCAAGCCAGCCGGGCCGGAAGCAAAAGCAAGAGCAAGAGCAATAGCAGAAGAAACCACAGAGCCTTCATTTTCCAATTGATGTTTGTGGATCTCATCTGCTCAACCTCCAAGAATATCGACTCAGCGCGGCTCGTTGGCGCGGCATGGCGTGGGATCCCACCCGGAATTATCGGGGAGCTTCTTGAAATGCGCATGGGTAAAGAGCGGCTCGATGAGGTATTGGGGATCGTTGACCACCGCCGTCACGGTCAACCAAGTGTTGCCACTATACGGGTCTGAAAAAGTATCGAAGTCCTCTTCGAGCTTGGCGTTGACGCTGTAAGGAACTCCATTCTTCTGCAAGTACCCGGGACGCAAATTGGTGGTAAGCACCTTGAGATAGTCTGCCTGTCTTAACACTCTTCCTCGGATGAGCCTGCCCGTGGCGTCTTGTATGGGTCCACCCTGACCGTCACGCGTATCAACATTTTCGTCTCCCTCCCAAGAAGCCACCGAGAATCCTTGCCACGTAGGCGTGTCATTCTGGGGCGCTGAGCCGCCGAGATGGAAGAGGCGAGTCTGACTTCCGGAATCGGTATCGACGCGCAGCGTATTGTCGTCCTGCCAATAAATATGCAGCCGTCCGGGCACTTGCATGATGGCGGGCGCGGCGTACGACTTGCATTCATTGCCGCTGGCCTGATCTTTCGCCGGATCCCAAGTGTCTGCGACTTTGCGGCCTTCGGGGTTCAGGGGGACAAACTGATAATCGTTTTTATCCGGAACGAGCATGCGATAGCGCCACAATTCCGTGACGACGGACACCCAATACCCAGTTAGATCCTTCGGGGCAGCCTCTCGCGGCGTTTTTGGAGGCCCGGTTTGAGCGGGACCGCGGTCCCGAGCACCGAAATCCTGGGCAACGAGATGAGCCGCAAATAACAGCAATAATGTTGCGACGAGCAGGACCGCTCGAGTCGCTCGCCTCTTCATAGTTCCGCAACGCGTTTCCATTTTCGTCCCTAAGTGAACGAGAGTACCACTTATCTTAATTCGTTCCATGGCTCGCCTTAGGGTCTGGTTTGGCGGTGAGACTCTTGTATGCCGCCTCCACGAACATGTCCGTCGTCCAGCTACCCGCATTGTTGCCGTAAATGGGATCGTAGTCTCGGGTCGGTTTGGCCGCCTTCACCTGCTCGAGCGTCATTCCCCGCTTAATCATGTCCTGCAGGCGATCGCGCACGATGGCCAGCATTTGGTGGTACACATCCAAATCGGCCACGTCACAAATTCGTCCATGGCCGGGGATGAGCATCGTGCCGCCTTCCTGATGGTCCGCCGGAACCGCCATCTGCTTGAGGCGATACAGCCCATCGATTACTGCTCGAAGGCTTCCGCCGCTCTTCAAGTCAATGATGGGGTATTCAGTTGGATCGAAAATATCGCCCGTGCTGATCACATCGGAGTGCCGGAAAAAGACGATGCTGTTCCCGTCCGTGGTTCCCGGCTGATGAAAGACCTGGATCGCTTCACCGTTGAAATAGAGATTCTTCTGGGGTGTGTCGTAGGTGTCGTTGGGCCAGCCCTTTTCGGGCGTCGGAGCGACCTGGCCGGTCGGAGCGCTCATCCGGTCCAGGACCGTGTTGAACGCAACGATCATGACGCTCGCCTGGGAGGCCCGGTCGATGGCTAACGGCCGGCCGGTCCTTGCGAGGGTCTCGTTTCCTCCGACATGATCGCTTCTGTGATCGGTGTTAATAATGTAGGTGAGCTGACCCTTGGATAACGGCCGGATGGCCTGCAGCACCTTATCACTCATGCTAGCCAGACCGGTATCCACCAGCACGATCCCGTCCTTGCCCGCTTGCACCGTGATATTACCGCCAGCGCCTGCCAGCATGCTGATGTTGCCTTGCACGGGCAGAAGGTCCAGATCGCGGCTCTTGGGCTTCTGGTCTTCAGTGCTCGCATTCGGCCTAGTTGTATTCGGAGGGGCGTCCTGACGACCGCGGTTTTGAGCCTCCTGCGAGTAGACGAATTGCGTCAATCCCACGGCTCCAACGAAAAGCAGGGCTGAGACGATGGACATCAGCCGCGGCTTTGATGAAAGCAAATCCATATCCTTCTCCACATCTGCCAAGGTAACAACTTGATTTCCCCGGAAGAAGTGGCTTTCCGACCGCATGATCTACTCCGCGCGAATCGAATGTCAAGATGAGAAATTTCTATAGCGAGTCAGGCCTGGCGCCGCGAGCGACTGACTGAAAAGCCTTAGGAAATTCGAGCGGGGCTCCTATCCGATAGGGGCCTGGGCTGGCCAAAATTCTCAACGGTTTGAATCGCTTCTCCGATGTCCTTGCATGCCTTGAGATTCATCCACTGCTCGATGGCGCGGTCCGCTTGACCCTTGTCCACACGACTGAATTCGGCTATGCGGTAGTACTTGGCTCTGAGCTCCTCACGGGTCATCGGCTTTACCGGCCCGCCGTAAAATGTGCGCTCTTCTCCTGATTTCTTGCGTACGGTGAAAATATCCCCACCGTACTCCGGATGTTTGTTCGGAGAGAAGGTTATCCTGGCCATGAGCTCCCTCACCTTTGGATCCATATACTTTTCTCTTGTGAAGGAATCGAGGTAGATATACCCGTCCAGGAGCATTCGAGCTACGTTGTACGGCGCGCTGTGGTCGGCGGTCTCACGGTTCCGGGGATCCCACTTCGGTGGATCACAAATCTCTTGCCACCCGAAATAATGGAATTTGGCATCGATGGATGCGATTTCGTCCGGTTTCGTCCAGGCGAGGATCGCCGGGGCAATATTCTGGTGAAAATTTTGATTGTTACCTTCGGTGGCAATGCGCTTATATCCTCCGCCGCTTCCATGTATGGTCTCGATGGCCAGCCGTCCACCAGAACTGGTGGGAAACTTCAGATCGCTGGTGAACGGGCCGATGTGGGCAATCAAGCCGTCCCTACCCTCGAACGGCATGCACGGACCGGTCATCCCCTCGCGCGCCAGCATGGCGGCCCAGACGCCGTTACGGACCTGCTCTGCACTATGGGTGCCTTTCCACATGGACTGCGTTCCGATGTGGCAGACATACATCGGCATATGAGGAACCAGAGCAAGCGACAGAGCGTTGGCGAGCTGATCTTGATTGAGGCCCATGAGCTTTCCGCATGCCATGGCCACCCCAACACTATGGTAGGGACTGTCCCAGCCGGCGGGGTCGTAATCGCCCTTTCCCGTGTTTCCGATAGCCGTTACGACCTCGTAGCATATGGCCATGGCGGCCAGCACCTGCGAACCAGTGGAGTGAAGCGCCTCACCAACCGCCAGAACTCCCCCAAACATCTCGTTATTGTGCGGGGTAGCGTTGAAATCGGTGTGGCGGATCATGGCCGCGTTTGTGAAGGTGGCCATCTCGTAGGTGGTCTTTATGCCGTAGCCCATAACGGTGCAAGGGCCCGGCATCGTCTGCGACAGCCGGGCGTTGATGCGAGCGGGCTCACTTTCGAAACCACCATAGAGACTGCCCAGCGTGTCGTTCTGCAAGTAATTGATCGTCTCGATGCAGGAATCGGTCAGGTCCGATTCGGAGAAGCCATGCACCCATTCAACGATCCGGCGGCTACACTCATCCATTGGCCCATTGCCATTCGCGCGACCTGAGTTATTCACCCAGCCGGGACCGGTCTTGGTCACGTAGCCGGGCTGCACGGTAGTTATGACTTCTTCGCTCTCAGTGATGTCGGGGAAATGCTGAACCCTTTGCGATGGTGCCTCGTCCAGACCGGCCGTCGGCGGGGACGGCGCCTGGCCCTGCTGTGAGAATGCCGCGGGGGCCGTCAGGATCCCAGCCACCGCGACGCCGGCGCGTGCACCCAACTTCATAAGGTCGCGTCGACCGAGTCTAGACACACTCTTCTTCCTATCGTCCTCTTTACTAGGGTCCATTTCAGACTCCAATATTCTTAATTGAGAGGGCGCCCTGCCCTCATAATCGCGAAAATGTGACAGCCAGAAAAGTCAGTCTAAAGGCTGAACGCGGACAAGGTAGCCGTTGTAGTCCACGTACCAGACCGTTGCCGGCTTTGTGGAAGTGTCGATGACGGTGCGCCGGTCATACGAATACGGCTCCGGCATTTGATAGACGGTCCACTGAGTCGTCTTGGGGTTGTAGCGAAGCATCTGCCGGCCGTGCAGAACGCCTGCCCACACCTCGCCGTTCTTGTCCGGCATCGCTTCGTAGAAGTCGGTGTAGGGATGCGGCGCAATCGGCGGTGTGTATTCGTCGATGCGTTGTGCCTTGGCATTGAGCTCGATCAGGGAGCCGTCGGCGCCGCCCCACCAGGTGTTTCCGAAGGGATCAAAGCCGCCGCGCTTCGCGGTCATCATGTGAGCGCCGCTGTTCAGGTTCAGCAGCTTCCCGGTTTGAATATCCAACATCTCGACGGTATTGCCCCAGTTGGCCGGACCGCTGCCGCCCCAATATTTCCCATCGTAAGAGATGGTGTTGTCGTAGCTGCTGTTGGCCTGCAGCGGCCACTCCTGCAGGACCTTACCGGTGTTCGGATCCATCTTCACAATTCTGTTCTCGCGGGCATCCCAAACATTGCCCTCCGAGTCCAGAGTGAAATTTCCGAAGCTGGGCGCATTAATGGGAGTGTGGCTGGCGATCAGGACCTGCTTCACATCACCTGTCTTGGGATCGAGGCGATTGAGTTGATGCGCCCAGTTTTCCGAAATCCAGGCGATTCCGTTCTTGTCAATGACGGCGTGGTGCGTACCGGGCATAGAACCGGGCGTCAACGGAATAGTGTAGTCGGTGACGATGCCGGTCTTTGGGTCGAGTTTGCCGACGTAGCGAGTCTTATGGCTGGTGTACCAGACGTTGCCCTGCGCATCGAGCGCAGCGTCGTGCAGCATGAGGAGATTCCGCGGCAACTCATATTCGGTAACCACGACCCTGGTGGATTCGCCTCGAGGACGCGGGAACAGGCGAAGCGGCATATCCTGCGATTCTGGACCCCGGACTCGGGTGAGGAACTTGGTGAGCATGGCCGCTTCGGGGTCCGGAGCATCCATCGGCTTATTGCGAACCGCGATAGCGGTGCCCGTAAAATGCATCATACGGTCAACGATTAGGTTCCAACTGCGTTCGTCAAACCGATTCCTGAAAATCTGCTGCCAGGAGTGGCACCCGGAACAGTTTTTCTGCAGCATCGCTTTTTCTTCTGCCGATCCGGGGAGGTTCCAGAGAATTTCCGCGCCGCTGAGTTGGGATTCGAACAGCGCGGAGGCCGGCAGATCGTCTGAGGGGGCGACCCTTTCGAGGACGATGTCCTCGAATTTCGTGGCGCCATCGATAGCAACGGAATCACGCACGTAAGGCTTGAAGGGAGCTGGTGAGGGGATCCGCAGCGCGTAAGAGCCAGACTGCATCCTGGGGAATTCGAATTTGCCGTCGCCATTCGTGTATACCGTGGTTCGGACGCCGTTGGGCGCAACAAGCTGGACGCCTACGCCTTCCGGAGAATCCCCGTTCTTGACCTTCACCATTCCCGTGGCCCCGCCCGTGAGTCCGCTTTGGACTGTCCACTTATGCGTTTCCGCTCGATACCAGGGGTTCATCGGGGGGGTTTCGCCCTCTACGCAGCAATTCCCTGAACGGATATAGGCCACCAAGTCCGCAACGTCGGAATCGGCCAAATTGTGGCTATTTGACGGCATGAGCGGACCGCCGTCTTTGATTTTGGCGGCGACGTTGTCGTCGGTAACGGGAGACCCGGAAACCAGCGTAGGCCGCTTATAGAGATCGGCCAAGTAAGGAGCGCTCTTGGTGTATTTGTTGTGACACATCCAGCACTTGAAGGCGTAAATCACTTCGCCCCGCGCCGCGCCGCTATCGCCCTCGATTCGATAAGTATCTAACCGCAGGGAGCGCTGCAGATCGTCCACGGCGGCCTTATCTTTATCGGCATCGGCCGCTGGCTTTGGCTTGGGCGCTGCGTTGATCGCGAACCAGGCCGCGCCAGCGATGAGCAGCGCCACTCCAAGCGCGAACGAGCGGAGAATTACACTCAGGCCACGATTACCGCTTTCCTGTGTTGGCATGTGTCCACTCCAGAGCTGATTTTTGGGTTGCCCGTGGCTGAGAGTATATAACGATTCAGCAGTTCGGGCACAAGCTTTGGCTAAGATCGCCGCACCAAGACGGTCTGTGCCCAGCGCTTCGGCGAGAGCTTCTGGAATTGCGGTACGGAATTTTGCGAATTACTCCTCGAGACCCAGCGCGCGAATCTTAGTGAGCAGAGTCTTGTAGGAAATGCCCAGTTGTTCGGCGGCGCGCGTCTTATTCCATTTCGAGGCGTGCAGCGCCGTATCGATTTTGAATCGTTCAATGTATTCGATCGCTCGTGTACTGACGTCCTGCAGTGTCCCTTCCCACGAGAAGCTTTCCTCCAGCATTCCGGCGGGCATTTCGCCTTCGGCTGGCCGTGGTGCGGAAAGCTGCAGCGCACCAGCATCGATTTCCTTTCCATCGCTGAGAATGGCCGCGCGTTCCATCGTGTTTTGCAGCTCTCGCACATTGCCGGGCCAGCTGTAAGCCAGCAGGGCGGTGCGCGCCCCCTGCGTCAACTCCAGCCCCGGCTTGCGAAACTCTCTGCGAAAACGCTCCAGAAAGGCATCCGCCAGGAGCAGGACGTCATTCCCACGATCGCGCAGAGGAGGAATCGTGATTGGCACTCCGGCGACACGGAAATAGAGATCCTCCCGGAACATTCTGGCAGCCACGGCCGCGTGCAAATCCTTATTGGTGGCGGCAACGATGCGGACGTCAACCTCCGTGCTTTGGGTGCCGCCCACGCGGTCGAAACGTTTTTCCTCCAACACGCGCAGCAGCTTGGACTGAATGGTGATCGGCAACTCTCCGATTTCGTCTAGAAAAACGGTGCCATGATGGGCTAATTCCATTTTGCCCATCTTGCGGGCGCCGGCGCCTGTATACGCTCCGCGTTCATGGCCAAAGAGTTCATTTTCGACGAGCCCTTCGGGAATCGCGGCGCAGTTCAGAGCTACGAACGGCTGGCTCCGCCGCGCGGAGAGGCCGTGAGTGGCGCGCGCAAAGAGCTCTTTGCCGGTGCCGCTTTCGCCCAGCAGCAGTACGGTGGAGTCCGTTGTGGCTACCCGCTGGACCTGCTGCGTCGCCGCCTGCATGGAGGGGTGCTCTCCGATAATCCGCGGAAAGCCGTAACGTGCCGTGTATTCTTCCCGCAGCAGGAGGTTTTCACGCAGCAACTCCTGCTGCTGCGCCGCCCGCCCCACGAGCAGATTCAGATGATCGAGATCGACCGGTTTCTGGATGAAATCAAAGGCCCCATCTTTCATCGCCGATACGGCTTCTTCGATGGAGCCGTAGGCGGTAATCAGAATGACCGGAATGGTCAGGTCGGCTTGTTTGGATTCACGAAGCACCTCGAGACCCGAGCAGCCGGGCAGTTTCAGGTCGCTCAGTACAAGCAGGTACCGTCGTGACCGGATTTTGCTTACTGCCGCTGAACCATCGGCGGCTTCGTCTACCGCGTAACCTTCTCGTTCCAGTGCCTTGCGCAGCATAGCGCGCAATTCAGGCTTGTCTTCCACCAGGAGAAGCGGTTCCACGCGTTCTCTTCTATCACGAATTGCTTGCGAGATTTTGTCTCCAGGCTTGGGGCTGTTCGGGGAGCGGAAGGATGTCGCGACTTTTAGCAAGGCCCTACCTCAGTGAACACTAGGGAGCTCGACGAAAGCTGGCCGCCAGCAACTCCGACTCAAGAGTGGCCGGCTCTTGGGGCTAGTTTTACGCCGCTCAGAGCGGTGCCGGAGCCCCAGACTTGGAACTCCCTGAGTCCGAAGCGCCGCCCCCCGAGGTGCCGGATCCCGAGCCGCTCGAATTTGAAGGGCCAGCGCCGGAGGGTTCATTGGCCCAACCCGGGTTCCCCCCGGCCTTGCGCAGTTCGTCCTCCAGATCAGAGAGCGCCTGCTTATCCTTCTCGACGTCCTGCTTCTTGGCGTCGATTTCGCCTTGCGTCTTATTCAGATCATCGCGGCTGTGCTGTTCCTTCATCGCCGCAGTTGGGTCCTGATAGAACTGCTGTTGCTTCAAATTGAATTCCCGCTGCAGGATATCGAGCTCTTTCGCGTCATCGGCAAGGGTCTTTCGCGCCGCGGCAAATTTCGCGCGCCAGTAGGCTTCGTCCTTTGGACCTTCCTTCTTCGAGTCGCCGCCTGCCGTCTTCTTGTCTTCCGTCTTTTCGGCGGCCTTGTCGGTTGTGGATGCCGGGGCAGGTTCGTTCCCGATCACCGAGATCGTACCCTTTAGGTTTCCCATGTCATCATTCGTGAAGACCTTGGCGGGCTTGCCCGAATCTTTTTTCTGAGCGCGAGCCTTTCGCGCCGCATCCCCCAGAGAGTCAGATTGCGCGCCTGAGTTGGTCGCGGAGTTATCCTGAGCACGGCCAATCCACGTCCCGCCGGCGAATAAAAGAACCGCCGTTAAGAAGACGCATCTTGGCGAAATCATGACTGGGCCACCTTTCAGTCCTGGCTGAGTACTAAAACTACTCAAAGTCTAGAGACCGGCCGCTCGGGAATCAACCGCCCCGCCCGCAACCGTGTCCTGTCTGCTAAGTGGCAGCGAGACGATAAACTCGGCCCCTCCCTGTGGTTGGTTACGGACTTCGACCGAGCCTCCGTGTTGCACGACGATCTTTTGTACGATCGCGAGGCCCAGTCCTGTGCCGTTTGTCTTCGTGGTGTAAAAGGGTACAAAAATCCTGGAGATATCATCTGCGGCGATGCCTGGTCCATTATCCGTGATGCTGATGCGCTGCAAGTCACCGCTGGGCATATGTTCGATGGCTCCGTGAACATCCACACGTCCGCCAAATGGCTGTCCCACTGCGGCCTCGGCAGCATTGCGAGTCAGATTCAGCAGCGCCTGGCGCAACAGCCCTTCGTCTCCGGCGAGGCTCTCGAATGCGCCTCCCGACGAAATAGCCACCTGCGGGATGGCCTCTTGTATTTCCGTAATGACGCGATCGACTAATGAGCGCAGCGGAACCTCTTCTGTCGAGAGGTCGAGGGGCCGCGCAAACTTCAGGAATTCGGTTACCACGTGGGTCAGAGCCCGCGTTTGATCCAAGATGAGCTGGGCATTCTCCGCCGTTTCGCCCTCGGACTCCCGGCGTATCATCTGTGCATAACCGGAAATCGTTGCCAGCGCATTCTTGAACTCATGCGCAATGCCCGCGGAAAGTTCACCCAAGGCGGCCAGGCTTTCTTTGACCTGTACCTGGCGCTGCAGCGCCGCCAGTTCGGTAAGATCGCTGAGCAAGCACAGCGCACCGGTAACCTGCGCGGACTTGCCCAGAATAGGAGAGATGGTCACTCCAAGCTGGCGCAATTCGCCTTTCGGAGTTGTGTACTCGACCTCCTCGCGCCGAAAGGTGCGGCCCTCGCTCAAGCACGTGGCCAGGAGATTTGATAAAGGCGATTCTTTTCCTATTACCTCGGCGTAACGGCGATAGGCCAGGGCGTGCACGTCGAGGGCCGCTTCCGCGGCGGGATTTGCGCTGGTAACTAACCCGGTGGCGCTGATCAGCAGGAGTCCCGCTGGCATATTGCGCGTGACTGCTTCGCTCAGGCGCTCAGTCTGCTGGGCACGTTCCCGATCGCGGCGATGCAATGCCGCGAGTTCTTTTTCCTGTTCTCGAAGTTTCTGAATCACGGCCTGCATAGACGCGGCCATGAAGGCTGAGGGGTTATCCAGCGAAGGCTTGGGCAGCGAGGGATCGCCCGTCTCCCGGGATTCTCGCCCGCCCAGTGTGCGGCGCATTAAAAAAAGAAGCAGCGCTGCCGCGCCTAAGATAAACAGCACGAGCGTCACCACTGCAGCTGCCCAGCCGAAGGGCAGTGACGGCGACTGCAGAAATGCCAGACACAATCCCGTCAGCAGTATTCTGGCCGGATCACACATGTGCGAACGCCCGGTACCAATCGAGGGCCGGCGAGCCGAAGAACATTACCAGGATCGCTCCGGCTCCCAGAAAGGTTCCAAACGGCAGCTCAAAATCCCGCCCCTTGCGGCCGATGGCAATCACTGCGATGCCAATAATGCTGCCCAGCAGAGATCCCAGCAGGATCGTGAGCAGGCCGCGTTGTAGGCCCAAAAATGCGCCGGCCATGGCCATCATCTTGACATCGCCGAGGCCCATGCCCTCGCGGCCGCGGGCTCGAAAATAGCCTTCTGCCACAAGCCACAGCAGCCCGCTTGCCGCGCCTGCGCCGATCAGCGCATCGCCGAACGAGAGCGCTGCTTCCGGCGGAGGGTACGCAAAAAGATGATTGGCCAGCCACAGTGCCGTGCCGTCCACGGGCCGCGTGAAAAGGCTCAACAGCAATCCTAGGCCCAGGCCCGCGAAATTCACTTTATCAGGCAAAATGCGCTCGCGCAGGTCTGTGATCGTCAGCACGATAAGCAGCGCGGCGAAAATCGCCCATTTCAGCGCTTCAGGCCTGAATCCAAAAACGAAATAGCAGGCCAGGAAGAGGAGTCCTGTTGCCAATTCCACCATTGGATACATCGCGGAGATGCGCGCCTCGCATTTGCGGCAGCGGCCGGCAAGCAGGAGCCAGCTCACCACCGGGATGTTGTCGTAAGGTTTGATCGGCGTTCCGCACGATGGGCAATGGGAGGGCGGCAAAACCACCGATTCCGCAACGGGTATGCGAAGAATGCAGACGTTCAGAAAGCTGCCGATGATCAGACCGAAGACGAATATAATGAAGGCGATCATGCGAGAATCAGGTTTGAGTTCGCAGTCGAGAGTCTAACCTCTTTCAACTTTCAACTCTTAACTTTCAACGATGAACTCCAGCTCACTCTGCCATAACCCTCTCGCTTGCTCAATCCGGCTGCGCTGCGCTGTTGCTTGATCCCTAACCGAAGGGTGAATGAAGAGCGCCTCCGCATCAGCGCGAGAATGCGATAATTTGAGGAAATGTCCTGGCTCGAGCAGAGGATCCGCCGATACGAGCATCGTCGCTGGACGGCAGACGATAATCGCCGTGTGCGCCCATTCGATTGGGGGCTCGAGCACATTGGCAGGAACGTGAATGGTCCCGAACCCCGCACGTTTCTGAACGATTGGATCGCGCGCACGCTGGCACATAGCGAGGAATGGTTCGAAACAAACCCGGCGGCTGACTACGCCTTGCGCGCTTCCGAAAACGGCGCGCGCGGCGATCGCGTCCTCACCTTCAGCAGCGCCGTAACCTCGCGCTGGCCGGAGAATAATCGTGTCCACGCGCGTCTTTTTGCGGCGAGTAAGTCTGGCCCGGCGGTTGTTGTGCTGCCGCAATGGAACGCCACGTGGGACGTACAGGTGAAAATTTGCCTATGGCTCAATCGCTGGGGAATTACCGCGCTCCGCCTCTCTATGCCTTATCACGACCGCCGCATGATTCCGGGCCACGAGCGCGCCGACCATCTCGTCGGGCCCAATATCGGCCTCACACTCGAAGCCAACCGGCAGGCCGTTCTGGACGTGCGCAGATGCCTGCAATGGCTCGCCGGTCAGGGCTACGGGAAATTAGGTCTGGTGGGCACGAGTATCGGTTCGGCGGTCGGATTCATTACTATGGCGCATGAACCACTGGTTCGCGCTGGAGTCTTCCTTCACGTCTCCACATATTTCGCAGACGTGGTGCGCACCGGCATGAATACGGCGCATGTCTGGGAAAGCTTGCGCGCCAGCGTCTCTGCGGACGAATTGCGGCGCTTCTGGTCGCCCATCAGTCCTTTTCCCTATGTCTCTCGAATGCAGCGAAGCAGGCAGAAAATGCTCATGGTGAGCGCGCGCTATGATCCCACGTTCTTACCCGAATTTTCCGACGAGATCATTCGCGAAGTGCGGAAGACGGGCATGGAAAGCGATGTTCTGCTGCTGCCATGCGGCCACTACTCGCTCGAACGGGCGCCTTTCAGCTACGCAGCCGCCCTGAGGATGGGTTCATTCCTGTTTCGGAATCTCGCATGAGCAGCTTCTTGGCAGTGTCATCTTGAGCGCAGGGAAGGATCTCTCGTATGTTTACTTTCTGCGTTCAACGGGAACAACGGGCGGTATTTCTCCGGTAGCGATTTCGGCCGGCCTTCGCGATTGCAGATGACGTGAACGGTTTCGCCACTGGCCAGCACTTCACCGCTGTCGTGGCGCAGAATCTCATAAGCAAAGCGAATGCTGCGGCGGCGCGATTCGCTCACCCGCGTCCTGATTCGGAGCAGGTCGTCGTACCGCGCCGGCCGAAGATAGCGGCAGCTTGCTTCGGTGACGACGATGTAACTGTCGTCCTCCCGCTCCATTTGTTTGTAAGCGATACCTCGCTCGCGCATGTACTCGACGCGCCCGATCTCGAAAAATGTGAAGTAGTTGCCGTAATAGACCATGCCCATCTGGTCGGTGTCCTTGTAGCGCACGCGCGCCAGCGTTTCGGAAAATTCACTCATCTCTTTGGCCGGCCGGACCAGCGCGGTTCGCGTTTCTCCAGGAACGCCTCCAGCCCTTCGCGGAAATCGGGAGTCGATCGGATAGCCACGCTTTCGGCCACGGCCATGTCGATGCGGCGGTCGATTTCCGCCTCGCTGGCCCGCACGAGCAGGCGCTTGGTGGCCATGACGCTTCCCGGACTATTGGCAATCAATGTGCCGGCGAGCTCGCGCGCGGAGCTCAGGAGCTGCTCCGCCGGCACGACTCTGGTGACAAGCCCGATCGCTTTGGCTTCGGCAGCATCGAGAATTCGGCCCGTAAGAAAGAGATCGCGCGCCAATTTTTCTCCCACTTGCCTTTCCAGAAACATGGATACCAGCGCCGGCATGAATCCCACGCGCACTTCCGTATACCCGAATTTGGCTTCCGGAGCGGCCAGCGTGAAATCGCAAAGCGTCGCGATGCCACAACCTCCCGCCAGCGCCGCGCCATTGACGGCTGCAATCAAGGGTTTGGGAAAGCTCCAAAGTCGACGAAAAAATCCGGCCGTCCTTCGCGCGTCCGCTAAGTTCTGTTCTGGGGACTGTGTGGCCAGGGACTTCAAAGCGTCGAGATCCATGCCCGCGCAAAAGGCTTTACCCGCTCCCGTGATGATGGCAACTCGCTCGCTGCCAGTTTCCACGTCTTTCAGTGCGGCCAGCAGTTCGGCGATCATCGTCGCCGAAATGGCGTTGCGTTTTTCCGGCCGATTGAGGGTGATCAGCGCCAGCGTGGCGTCGCTATAAACTTTTATCGTGGTATCGGAGGGCATTGCTGCTCAGGCGTGCGCGTAACGATCGCGGATTTCCGCGGCGTGCGCCAGCGCGGGCTTAAGCGCGGAAAGCTCGAGGCCGGTATCAATCCCATGCTCGTTCAGGGTGCGTACGACCGTCTCCGTGGCGATATTGCCCACCAATTCGTCCCCGGCAAAGGGGCAGCCGCCGAGGCCGGTGAGCGCCGAATCGAACCGGCGGCACCCGGCATTGTAGGCGGCCATCGCCTTTTCCGCTATTGCTTCCGGCCGGCTGTGCAGATGCACGCCCAATTCGATTCCGGCGACGCAATCTTTCACGGCGCTATAAAGCTTGCCCACAGCTTCAGGCGTTGCGGTTCCCACGGTATCCGCCAGGGAAATCGTGCGCACGCCGATGTCCTTCAGCCAGACAAGCGCGTCCTCGACAATTTCCGGTCCCCAGGGCTCCTCGTAGGGGTTGCCAAAAGCCATCGAGATATACACGACCAGGCCGCGCCCGGCTGACTTCGTAGCCTTTTTCAGCTTTTCCACCAGCGCGCGCGATTCCGCCCGGGACATATTGGCATTAGCGCGGCGAAAGTAAGCGGAGATGGAATACGGATACCCGAGGGTGGTCACGCCCGGGACGGCCAGAGCGCGTTCCAGTCCTTTTTCGTTTACCACGATGCCGATGATCTCCGGACCTTCCATCCCGGAGGGCAGGGAACCAAAGAATGCCTCCAGCACCGCTTCGCTATCGGCCATCTGGCGAACGTGCTGCGGCGAAACGAAACTCACCGCATCGATATGTCGGAATCCCGCGGCAACGAGCGCACGAAAATGCGCCGCCTTGACGTCCGTCGGGATCACTTGCGGCAAGCCCTGCCACGCGTCCCGTGGACATTCGACGATCTTGACGGAGTCCGCGGAGCTAGGGTTCATCACGGTGCGCCGATCGCCTCATGTTTGTAAAACGCCGGTCTTGAATTCTGGTACGTCGGGATTCAACGCGGCGGCGTCCAGCGTCCAGATCAGCGCTTCGCGGGTGTGCGCGGGATCCAAAATGGCGTCCACCCAAAGTCTTGCGGCCGCATAACGTGGATCGGTCTGATGCTCGTAGCTCGCGCGCACCGATTCGCGCAACTCCTCGAGTTCTTTGGCTGAGAGTTGTTTGCCCTCGCGCTGTAGTTGTTTCACTTTGATTTCGACCAGTGTGCCGGCCGCCGAATCGCCGCTCATCACCGCGTAGCGTGCGGTTGGCCAGGCAAAAATAAAGCGCGGATCGTAAGCCTTGCCGCACATGGCGTAGTGGCCCGCGCCGAAACTGCCGCCGAGAATGACGCTGACTTTTGGCACCACGCTGTTGGCCACGGCATTGACCATCTTCGCTCCGGCGCGAATGATGCCGCTCCACTCCGCTTCCTTGCCCACCATGAATCCATTGACGTCGTGCAGAAAAATGAGCGGCACCAAATTCTGATTGCAATCGAGAATGAATCGCGCGGCCTTCTCCGCCGATTCCGTGTAGATCACGCCGCCAAATTCGATCCGGCGCTGGCCCGTGCCAGGATCGATGGTGGGAACCTGCATCTTTTGATTGGCGACGATGCCCACGGCCCATCCGCCGATGCGCGCGTACCCGCAGAGCACAGTCTGGCCGTATTCCGCGCGATATTCCTCAAAGCCGCTGCCATCCACGATTCGCGCGATGATCTCGCGCATGTCGTATTGCCGCGCCGGATCGGAAGAAAAAATCCCGTAAATCTCATCGGCCGGATAGGACGGCGGTTTGGGCGCAATATGATCGAAGCGCGCCTCGTGAGGATGGCCTGCCATGCTCACGAGCGTGCGAACGCGTTCGAGGCAGGCGGCATCGTCGGGTTCACGAAAATCCACCGTCCCGCTTACCTGGGCGTGCATCTTCGCGCCACCCAGTTCTTCTGCCGAAACCCGCTGCCCGATGGCCGCCTGCACCAGCGCCGGTCCGGCGAGAAAAAGCCCCGAGCCCTCGGTCATCAGAATGTGATCGCACATCACCGGCAGATAAGCGCCGCCGGCCACGCACATGCCCATGATGGCCGTGATCTGCGGAATGCCCATGGCGCTCATTACGGCGTTGTTGCGGAAGACGCGGCCGAAGTCGTCGGTATCGGGGAAAACATCTTCCTGCAGCGGCAGAAAAACACCCGCGGAATCGACCAGGTAGATGGTCGGGATGTGGTTTTCGATGGCGATATTTTGCGCGCGGATCACTTTCTTGGCGGTCATCGGGAAAAATGCGCCCGCTTTTACGGTCGCGTCGTTCGCGATAATCATCACCAGACGGCCCGCGACGCGGGCCAGGCCTGTAATCGTGCCCGCCGCCGGAGCGCCGCCCCATTCCTGATACATTTCGTAGGCGGCATAAATACCGAGCTCAAAGAAGTTTGTTTTAGGGTCAATCAGCCGGGAGATGCGTTCGCGCGCCGTAAGCCGGCCTTTTTTGTGCTGCGCCTCGACGGCTTTTGCACCTCCGCTCTCTTGTAGGCGCGCCTCCTCGTTTTTGATTTCCGTAAGCAAGTCCACCATGCGGCGCGTGTTTTGTTCGAAGTCGGGCGAGTTGCGGCGAATGCGGGTTTCGAGAAGCGTGCTCATATATTCTCAGGGTAGCCGAAAGGGATGCTCCGGGGCCATCGTTCAGTCGCGCGTGCGCACATGACTGCGCACGAAGTCCACAATTTCCTGTGTTGAAGTTCCGGGCAGAAAGACCTCGGCGATGCCGGCCTTTTTTAGGCCTGCAATATCCGCTTCGGGAATAATCCCCCCGACCAGCACGGTGACGTCATCCATGTGCTTGGACCGCAGCAGATCCATCAGTTGCGGGCAGAGAGTATTGTGTGCGCCCGAAAGAATCGAGAGGCCGATCACGTCGACGTCTTCCTGTTCCGCGGCGGAGGCGATCATTTCGGGGGTTTGACGCAAGCCTGTATAAATCACTTCCATTCCGGAATCGCGCAGCGCGCGCGCAATGATTTTGGCGCCGCGATCGTGGCCATCGAGGCCGGGCTTGGCAATCAGCACGCGAATTTTCCGTTCGGACATGGCTCAAGAGAATACTGCAAATGCCCATTTGGTAAGTAACGCTTGCTAGGTAATGGCGACTTCCTCGTAGGCTCCGAAGACGGTGCGCAGGGCATCGCAGATTTCGCCCAGCGTCGCGTAGGCTTTGACGGCTTCGTAGAGGTGCGGCATGAGGTTTTCCTTGCCCTCGGCGGCCCGCAAGAGGCGATCAAGCCGCCGCCGCACCTCCTCGCCCGAGCGCTCCTGGCGCAATTGGCGGAGCCGCTGCTCTTGGCGCCGGGCGACGCTCTCATCAATCTGCAGGACTTCGAGCGGTTTTTCCTCGCTTACGTAGCCGTTTACACCCACGATGATCTTTTCTTTGCGGTCCACGGCCTGCTGATATTGGTACGAAGCCTCGGCAATTTCGCGCTGCGGATAAGAACGCTCGATCGCCGCGACCATACCGCCCAGCGCGTCAATCTTGCGAATATATTCGCGGGCGCTTTGCTCGACTTCGTTCGTTAGCGCCTCTACAAAATACGATCCGCCCAGTGGGTCTGCCGTATTCGTGACACCGCTTTCGTACGCGATGATCTGCTGCGTTCGCAGCGCCAGCGTAGCGGCAAATTCCGTGGGGAGCGCCCAGGCTTCGTCCAGGGAATTTGTGTGCAGCGATTGCGTTCCGCCTATCACGGCGGCAAGCGCCTGAATCGCTGTGCGCACCACATTGTTGTAAGGCTGTTGCGCCGTAAGCGAACACCCCGCCGTCTGCGCGTGAAAGCGCAGCGCCCAGGAGCGGGGATTCTTCGCGCCAAAGCGTTCGCGCATCTCTTGCTGCCAGATGCGCCGGGCGGCGCGGTACTTGGCGATCTCTTCAAAGAAATCGTTGTGTGCGTTGAAAAAGAAAGAGAGCCGGGGCGCGAACTCGTCCACCGCCAGGCCCCGCTGGATGCCGCGCTCGACGTATTCAATGCCATCCCGCAGCGTAAACGCGAGCTCCTGAATGGCCGTGGAACCGGCTTCGCGAATG
>QHYQ01000005.1 GCA_003224175.1 Acidobacteriota bacterium | reverse complement strand
TTTGTTGGTTCGGGGGTCATTGAAGCCGGATGCAAGACGGTGGTCGCTTCCCGTCTCAAGAGGTCCGGAATGTTCTGGACCGTTCGAGGAGCCAACGCGATCCTGGCTCTACGCTGCTGCCATCTCAATGGCGAGTTTGAAGATTACTGGGAGGCACGTCGGGCGGCTTAAGTTCCACTTGTAAGTCGCGCACCCCTCTGTCTCGCGCATCGTTCGCTTTTCCACGCGTTCTTGACGGCCAAGTCCCGAGAAACGTTAGTGCTTTATCGGACGCGCGTTTTCGCAAAGCGCCGGGTAGTCAACTTCGAGGCAATCAGAACGTGAGGCCGCCGTCGCCTTAGAACGGGCGTACTTTGGCGATTTGTTCCCAGTTGTTCCCAATTCTGAAACTGGGACAAGAAAGCGCCGATTCAATAAATGCAAGTGCGAGAGGCTGAAGGAGTTTTGGGGTGAGCGACGGGATTTGAACCCGCGACCCTCGGTTCCACAGACCGATGCTCTACCAGCTGAGCTACGCTCACCACCGCTTGATTGCAAACAGTTTAGCACCGTTTCCTTTCACTGGGGCCGACATGCGTTCGGCCCTGACGGAAATCTCCTTCCTGAGCAATCCGGCCGATGAGCAGCGAAATCCTTGGCGGCTTGCTGGAAGGCGGCGGCGAGTCTGAGCACAGCAGCAGCACTTTGAGCTATGCTTGGCGACGAAGTGGCGGTTCGGCTACCCGCCCGGCATTCTGAATTCACTACCGCGACGAGGGGAGGATTTATGGCGACGATTACTGTGAAGGACGGCACGCAGATCTACTACAAGGATTGGGGCAAAGGACAACCTGTGGTCTTCAGTCATGGCTGGCCGCTCAGCGCGGACGCATTCGAAGACCAGATGCTGTTTCTGGCTGACCGCGGATACCGTTGCATTGCGCATGACCGTCGCGGCCATGGCCGATCTGACCAGCCCTGGAACGGCAACGAAATGGACACGTACGCAGACGACCTTGCGACACTCGCGGAAACGCTCGACTTGAAGGAAGCGATCCACGTCGGTCACTCCACGGGCGGAGGAGAAGTGGCCCGCTACATCGGTTGCCACGGATCGAAGCGAGTCGCCAAGGCCGTGCTCATTGGAGCCGTGCCGCCGCTGATGCTGAAGACCGCTACGAATCCCGGTGGCTTGCCGATGGATGCATTTGACCAGATTCGCACAGCCGTCCTCGCCGACCGCTCGCAATTCTGGAAGGACCTGAGCGTGCCGTTCTACGGTGCGAACAGGTCTGGGGCCAAAGTCTCGCAGGGCTTGCGGGATTCGTTCTGGCTCCAAGGGATGATGGCAGGGCACAAAGCCGTCTATGATTGCATCAAAGCGTTTTCCGAAACCGATTTCACCGATGATCTCAAGAAATTTGATGTGCCGACGCTGATTCTTCACGGTGACGACGATCAGATCGTGCCAATCGGCGCTTCCGCCCTCCTCGCGGCGAAGATCGTCAAGAGCGCGACGCTGAAAGTGATTCCAGGCGCGCCGCACGGCATGTGCTCCACGCTCAAAGACCAAATCAACGGCGAATTGCTGGCCTTCATCCAGCGCAGTCAGCAGGCTAGGGCGTGAACTAAGAATTACAAGCGCTCGTCTTTTTTTGCGAAAAGTTAACGCATGGCGAGCGCTTAGCGTGGAAATCAAGTATTCGTAAAGCGGAGAACAAGGACGCAAACTGGCTCGACGAGCAAGGGCAGACACCTTGCTGCGTATGCCGCAAGTTTGACTGCTCGCCTAGGTAGTCTCTACCGCCTCGTTCGGTCCCTGCATGGGGAAGCCACGTTTGCGCCATCCGTCGAGACCTTCCGCCAGCGGCCGGATCCGCGTGATGCCTCGATTTTGCAAACGCAGAGCCATTTGCGCGGCGGTGGCTTCGTTGGGGCAGCTACAGAACAGGACGATTTCGCGGTCACGCGGGATGACCTCAACGGCTTCCTCCAGATCCGCCGGATCCATGTGCACTGCGCCATAGATCGTTTGAGGTTCAGCGTCAAATTCGAGCGCGTGGCGCAGGTCCACTATGATGATGTCTTCCCCGGCGTCGATGCGTCGCTTCAGTTCATCAGGACTAATGCGCGCGATCCGCAGTTTCCGCAAAAATCGCCGCCGGTTTAGCCATTTCCAGACAATATAGCCGCCGAGCGCAGTCAGCAACAGAGCCAAAAGGCTGCCCCCCAGAAACGACAGGGAGGCCAGCGCACGCTCCAGTCTGGTGCTGAACACGAATCCGGTTGCGATATACGTGCAGGACCATAGCAACGCTCCGAGCGCATCGAAGAACGCAAATCGCCGCCAGGGCATGCGGCTAATCCCCGCCAACGGCGCCGTCATAGCGCTCAAGCCTGGCACGAACTTGGCAATCACGAGTGCCCAAGCACCGCGCCGTTCGAAGGAGAGTTGCGTGCGGCGCACACAGGAATCCGGCTCGAGGGAAATGCGACAGATTAGCCGCAGCACGGCGCCACCGCGCTGGCGCCCGAGGATATACCAGAGTGTGTCGCATATCGTTGCAGCCAGCAGAGGCAAACCGACGACGACCGGGAGATACATGCGCCGCGTACCCGCCAGCGCTCCACCTGCAAGCAGCACCGGCGCCGATGGCAGTGGCAAGCCGGCCTCTTCGGCCAGCACCCAAGCGAAGAGCAACGAGTAGCCGTGGCGAACGAGAAACTCAACTATTTCGTTCATCTGCCGTTTCGTTTGCGATTGGCTTCAAACGGCTCGCGTCTTAATGTCAATCTCCGACGTGAGGGTTCGGTGGACCGGACATTTGTTTGCGATTTCGAGGAGCTTGGTTCGCTGTTCGGCCGTTAGCGATCCAGCGAAATGAACGTCCCGCTCAATCCGATCGAGCATTCCCTCTTTTGTTTCGCACTCAGCGCAATCCTGCGCGTGAATCTTCGAATGTCGCAGATTTACGGTAACCTCTTCGAGCGGCCACCTTTTTCGCCGGGCATACATGCCAACAGTAATCGAAGTGCAGGCTCCGAGGGCGGCGAGGAGCAGATCATAGGGCGAGAGTCCTGTATCCGTGCCGCCTGCAGACACCGGTTCATCAGCAGCTATTCGATGACGGCCCGCGACAATTTCTTGAGCGAAGCCCGCGGCACTGCCACGAACCACTACTTGACTCATGTCACTCCTCTCCGTTTTTCGTTCGCTTTACTGGTGCGCGCCGGCGAGTCTTCTGATCCGATTCTGTCTGCTAGCCTGCATCAGCGGAGGGTCCATAAATGCTCGGAACACTGCCGCCCATGGGACGAATATAGGTACTCAGCTGGCCGCGATGGTGAACGGCATCAAACAAAGCAATCCACAGCAAGCCTCCTACGGTATCTTTCAGTAGAATCTCTTCCTTGCCTCGAATCAACCATGCCCCATGATGCCAACCGGCGTCGTCCAACGCTCGCAGTTCGCTCGCGAACGTGTCATGGTCACGTTCATACGCTGCGATCATCTCCGCCAATGGGCCAAAGCCGCTGGGTTCCTGCCAGTGTATCCCGTCGTAAAGACTTTTTTGGTCCTTGCAGAGTTGAATGCAGCCTTGCAGGGTGGAGAGCAGCAGAGCCACCAATTCTCCGGCGCAACGTGACCGAGGGTGAGGCCGGTAGTCGAGACGGTCAGCCGGCAGTGCTTTGAAGACCCTCACGAAGGCGGGGTACTCCCGTTCCCACCTCTGGATGAAGAACTCACGATTGCTGAACTCTTGTCCGAGAGCTTGTGTTGCCATGAGGACTCCTCTCTGGGTGCCGGCCGAAGTGTCGCCTCCAGCACAGGTCGGCCAGTATTGGATTCGGTCAGTTCCCCTGCAGGTCCTTGCGCTAGGATTCTGCCAAAGCACGGTGCACGAGGTGGATGGCAATTGCTCCCTCACCCACAGCGGATGCTACGCGTTTCACATTCCCCGACCGAACGTCGCCCACCGCAAACACCCCTGGAAGCGTCGTTTCCAGCATTTGCGGAGGACGAGCGAGTGGCCAAGACGCCGTTTCCGCTGACCCATCCAGATCTCGTCCAGTCAAGATGAAACCTTTGTTGTCAAGGGCAACGCAACCCCGCAACCACTCGGTTCGCGGCGACGCTCCTGTCATCACAAACACGTGGCGGATTTCATGAGTCGAAGTCTCACCCGTGGACTTGTCCTGCCAGGCAACGCGTTCCAAATGCTCATCGCCCTCGAAACCAACAATCTCCGTCTGGTAGTGCACCTCGATCCCGGGATTCTCTTCGATGCGCTGAATCAGGTAGCGTGACATCGTGTCCGACAATCCCCGGGAGCGCACCAGCATATACACTTTGCCTGCGGTCTGTGAGAGAAACACCGCCGCCTGTCCGGCAGAGTTCCCTCCACCCACCACGATAATGTCTTCCTGTTCGCACAATTGGGATTCCATGTAGGTCGCGCCGTAGTAAATTCCTTCTCCTTCAAACTTTTCGAGATTGGCGATGCGCGGCTTGTTGTACTGCGCCCCGGTGGCAATGATCACCGCGCGCGACGCGAGCGCGTTGCCGTTATCCAGCACGATCTTATAGGGGGGCCTTGCACAATCCAGACGAACAACATTGTGCGCGACCATCATCTTGGCTCCAAATTTTTCCGCCTGCGTGACGGCGCGGGCAGCCAACTCTTGCCCGGAGACCCCGGTTGGAAACCCCAGGTAATTTTCGATCTTTGAGCTTGATCCTGCCTGCCCTCCGGGAGAAGCAGTCTCGATCACCAGCACATCGAGACCTTCGGAAGCCGCATAGACGGCGGCCGCCAGGCCAGACGGTCCAGCGCCGACAATGATCACATCGCGCAAGTGAGATGGGTCAATCGTGCTGTTGAGCCCCAAGCCATCGGCCAATCCCTGAATCGAAGGATTACGGAACACGGAGCCGCTGTTGCAAACGACGACAGGAATTTCGTCCAACCTGACCGCAAAGCGATCGAGGAGTTCCTGCGAACTCTTGTCCGCGTCCAGGTCTACATACGTATAAGGATGCCCATTGCGGCTGAGGAACTCGCGCAACTGCAGCGTCCTGGCCGAGTGACGAGAGCCCATCAAAATGACGTCGCCTTGACCGCGCTTGATAAGCTCGAGGCGACGCAGTATGAAAGCCCTCATAAAGATCTCGCTCAGCTCGGCATCCTTGGCGATGAGCAATCGCAAGCCATCCCCACTCAGTTCAAGAAATTCGCCCGGCTCGGTGACGCGGCCGCGCACAAGACAGCGTCTTCCGGAGATCATACTGATCTCGCCCGTGAACTCTCCGGGACCGTGCGCGGCTATCGGCCGCTCGCCTGCAAGGTCCGGCTGGACGATTTCCATGCGTCCGGAGAGCAAAACGAAAAATGGGACGTCGGTGTCACCGGGCTCAAACAAGATTTCGCCAGCCGTAACCTGTCGCAGTTTGCCGGAAGAGCGGACGCGACCGATCTGCGCTGCAGTCAGAATTGGGAAAGCTTGAGTTCGGGCGTCGAGTGCGCTCGGAATTGGTGCAGAAGACATTTCTCCCCCTAAACCTTCGAGGCTTTAGATGAGCAAGCGCCGGTCTGTGAGATTCGGTTATTGCGAAGCCAACTTGGAAAACAGGGACAAGGGCGCCCTGTTTCAAACGCCGAAGCGCCGATAATTTACTAGTCGCCTGCCGTGGCGGCCTGCTTTTGGTCGGCGCGAACCAACGGCACATCCACCAAATGCTCAGCCAAGAACCAGACCTGAAGTTCGTTGGTCCGAATCACGTCGGAGACTAACAAGTCATTTGTGCCGTCGTCGCCTGCCTCGCTCGCCTGCCGCGCCATCGTGCGTGCTTCCCTCAAGACTATTTCGTGAGCTTCGAGAAGGCGTGAGATCTGCACCGGCAATTCCTCTCGACCGCGCGGTGGCCGCGGGATCATGGTTGTTTCCGCCACGTCGGCTGCCATCGCCAGACTGACCGCGCCCAAGATCTGAATCCGCTCGGCGATCTGATCGACAAGTTCGTCCTGCTCCCCATGATGCTTGTCAAAGAGCAAATGGAGTTGGTAAAACGTGCTTCCGGCAACCTGCCAATGATGCTTCTTGTACATATCGCGAAGGGTCATCGTATCGGCAAGGAGCTGGTTCAAGTTCTCCGCGCTGGCTGCACAGATTTTTTCGTCAAGAGCAATTGGCAGCTTAGCGATCTTCCCAAAAGCCTGGATTTCGCGGGCGTGCTGATGTTGAATCGGTCTGGCTTGCTTCGTGCCGGATTCGAGTTGATCGTACGAAGCTTCGCGCTTGTCATGCTTGGGGCTCATCGATATCTCTCCTCAGGTTGGAATGGGCACAGGACACCAGACCATCATACCCATTTGGGACGAAATGTCATGGAACAGATGGGTAGCCCTCTTTGCCTGGGTGGGCGATCACAGAAGGAAGAGTCCGGAGTCCGATGCGCACAGATGCCTGGAGAGTTTGAATGAAGCAACCATGCGATGAAGCCGTCGTGTTGTCTAGGAGCTCTGATTCCCCGTGCCGAGCGAAATCAAGGCCTTGGGTGCTCGCCGCAACGATTCTCGGTTCGAGCATGGCGTTCATCGACGGCACGGTCGTCAACGTAGCCTTGCCTGCGCTTCAATCTAGCTTTCATGCAACAGTCGTAGATGTGCAGTGGGTGGTGGAGTCCTATGGCTTGTTTCTCTCCGCCCTTATCCTGGTCGGCGGCGCACTGGGCGATTTCGTTGGCAGGCGATTGATGTTTTTGCTCGGAGTGGGAATGTTCGCCGCCGCGTCCGTTGGTTGTGGTCTTTCCTCGAATATCACACAGTTGATCATTGGGCGATGTCTTCAAGGCATAGGGGCCGCATTTCTGGTTCCCAGCAGTCTCGCAATTATCAGTGCGTCTTTTGACGTGAAGTCCCGAGGTCGGGCAATCGGGACATGGTCGGGCTTCACGGCGATGACCACCGCGTTGGGCCCGGTTCTTGGCGGATGGTTAGTCGAGCATGCCTCTTGGCATTGGGTTTTCTTCATCAATCTTCCCCTCGCCGCTGCGGTCATCGCGATCTCGGTGTGGCACGTTCCGGAGAGCCGCAACACCAGCGCCAGCGGTGTAGATTGGCCAGGAGCGTTGATCGCAACCATAGGCCTCGCTGGATTGATTTACGGATTCATTGAGTCCGCGACCCTGGGGTGGAGTCACATTCTCGTCTTTGGCAGCTTGATTATCGGCTCTGCCTCTCTCATTATTTTTATCTTCGTCGAAAGGCGGAGTCTCTCACCCATGGTTCCTCTCGCACTGTTTGAATCGCGCAACTTTCGGAGTGCAAATCTGCTGACGTTGTTGCTTTATGCCGCACTCGGGATTTTCTTTTTTCTGTTTCCTTTAGATCTAATCCAGGTGCAAGGATATTCGGCAACTGCCACGGGCGCCGCTGCCGTACCCATGATTTTGCTACTGTTCCTCCTATCCCGATGGTCGGGTGGACTGGTTACACGCTATGGTCCGAGGAATCCGTTGGTCGTTGGGCCGCTTATTGCGGCAGCCGGCTTCGTTCTATTTGCCAGGCCCTCGATTGGAGGCAGCTACTGGATAACGTTCTTTCCTGCGTTTGTTGTGCTGGGTTTGGGTATGGCGGTCAGCGTAGCACCTCTGACAACCGTCGTGATGAGTTCGGTCGGAGAAGATCGCACTGGCACGGCCTCAGGTATCAACAATGCCGTGGCCCGAGTTGCCGGGGTGCTGGCCATCGCCATTCTTGGGGTTGTGATGGTGAGCGCCTTCAATCACAGCTTGCGATACTCAATTGCCAGCCTGGATCTCCCTCCTCACGCTCTTCAGGAGATTCAATCGAACGCGATCAAACTCGCGGGTCTGCAAGTGCCTGCCAATCTCGACGCCGGTACTGCGACCATGATTCGAACCGCGATTGCGCGGGCATTTGTGTTTGGATTCCGCATAATCATGGTGATTTGCGCCGGTCTTTCTGTAGCCAGCGCTAGTGCCGGGAACCTGATGCGGTATTGAGAAGCGGATTTGGCATCGGCCGAGTCTCACTGCTACCGGAAGCTCACTTCGTCGCTTCCGATGTCTTCGCACCGTTTTTCATTACAATGTTGATGTCATCTGGATTGATCAGGTCGGGCACGGTCCAGCCATCGAGGTCGTATTCCGCCATGCACTGCTCGGCAAAGCCCTTGTACTTGGCGGACTGTCCGAGCATATCCGCCACCATCAAGACTTCGAAGCGAATGCTCTCGTGATTGCCAAAATAATTGCGCTCATAGAGTTCATGGCGGCCGCCAAACTCAGTGCCCATCGCGTCCCACAGCAGCTTCATGAGCTTGACACGGTCAAGGGCACTATAACCATTGGAACCGCGTACGAATTGATCGAGATATTTGCGAATTTCCGGCACCTTGAAATCCACCGCGTGTGAAGGCAGGTAAATGAGCGCACTCGCAAGGACGTTTTCGATGATTTCCTTCATACGGGGGTAGGCCATACTCGACATCACCCGATAAGCCAACCCGTAATCCAGATTCGGCAGCACATACCCGGGCGTCCACGGGATAGGCGTCCGGGCCATGGCATCCGTGAGACCCCAAAACAGATTGCGCCACGCCAGCACTTCACCTACCTGTGCCTGGACGCCGCGAAACTCCTTGGCTCCGGTGGCATCAACGGCCTTGAGTAAAAGCCCAGCGATGAAATCGAGCTTGACCGCTAGCCGCGTGCAGCCTTGAAACATGAAGCGCGGCAGGAAGCCGGACCGCGGGAAAAAGTTGTTTACCTTATCGATATCGCCGTAGGCGAATACGTTCTCCCACGGCACGAACACCTTATCGAAAACGATGATCGAGTCGTTTTCATCGACCCGGCTGGACAGAGGGTAATCGAACGGGCTGCCCGTCGCCGCCGCGTTCATTTCGTAAGAGGGACGGCAGAAGAGCTTGCAGCCCGGCGCGTCGGTTGGCACGATGCAAACGAAAGCGAAGTCCTTGGTCTTGATAGGCAGAGCGCCATTATTGGCGATGAAATTGTAATGCGTGAGAGTTGACGTCGTGGCAACAACTTTGGCGCCGCTGACGATCAACCCGCCATCGGTCTCCTTCTCCACATGCATGTAGACATCACGCACCTCCGCCAATTCCTTGTTGCGGTCCACCGGAGGGTTGACGATGGCATGATTGACGAAGCTGACCTCTTCCTGCACTTTCTTGTACCAGCGCCGGGCGTTCTCCTCAAAAGGCTTGTAGAATTCGGAATTGGCGCCGAGAGTGGCCAGGAAGGAAGCCTTGTAATCTGGGCTGCGGCCCATCCAGCCGTAGGTCAACCGCGCCCACTCCGCAATTGCATCGCGCGCGCCCACCAACTCTTCTGCGCTGCGCGTGGCCCTGTAGAATTTGTGCGTGTAACCACCGCTGTCCGTGTCGGTTTCGATGCAGAGCACGCCCTTGCGTTCGTCCTGATGCAAGGCTTCGTACAGGCGGGCCAGCATGCGAATGGTGTTGCGGAAGGCGGGATGGACTGTGACATCTTTGATTCGCTCTCCGTAGATCCAAATCTCGCGCCCATCGCGTATGCTCTCGATGTACTCTTGAGCGGTAAACGGCCGCGTGCGTCCTGTGGGCTTGTTTCCTGCAGCCTCGGCCTTCTCATTCGTTAGCATCGTGGTCTCCCCTCGCCTTCCTGTTTCCTGGCTGTTACACGCGAATGGGAACTCAGCCTAGATAACTTCAGAGAACAAGAGACTCAACTCGAGAACTAATTTAACCGGCGGCTTTAGAGACTCCTTCCCCATCCCGCCGCACCAAATGCGCCCAATCCCGTTCGAATCGAAATACTTCCTTGGCCGGCGGAAGCGGCGCTTGCGTCTCGATCCCACCTGTCGTGGGGTTGAAACCTTCCATTTGTGATGGTCCGCCCGGGTGCGGCAATTGTGATTCATCGAAATAGCCGAGGAGCGCATTCGCTAAGTCCGGCCCGCCGGGACCCGCGGCCTGCTGGACAGCGCCGCCAACGAAAAACGTATCGAGGCCATATTCCAGCGGACGAGGCTGGGGAGCCTGCATCTCCAGCCACCGAACGGTCCCGTGGGAAGCATTGGACCAGGCGTGCCGTACGCCCGTACTGATCAATCCGAAGTGGCCGGGACCGAGCACATGGCTCCTCTCGCCGATCTGTGCCTGGACAGTCCCTTCCAGGATATAGAAGCTCTCCTCGAACGAATGAAGATGGGGTCGAATGACGCCATTTGGTTCCAAGTAACAGATGCCCACGTCCATGTGTACTGATCCCACGGCACGATCCGCATAAGTGGCGCGCCGGAAACCGGTGCTCAGTTTTTCGTATGTCTTTGGGTTAAGCGCGGCGGCAGAATCAATCTTCGAGACGTAGTGCATTGCGTGCCCTCTTTTCAACCAGGGTGGGGCTTAAGCAGGCTTGATTCTACGCCCGATGCAATCACCTCGGTAGAAGGGCTCGCCCGAATCTGCGACTGCGGCGCTTATCGGCTTGCGACTTTGCGCGCTATCGGGGTCGGTTTGGCGAACTTCGTCACGTCGATTGGAACGTTCGCGCGCACGTCGCTCAGTTCGATGGTGGAGCGGCCGTCCGTCCAGGTCACGATCCAGCGATAAGGCAATTGGACTCCGGAGACGTCGCGATAGTCGGAGTAGTCGATCTGCGTAGGATTAACGCCAACCAGCGAGTTCGTATAGCGGACCAACCGCACCAGCAGACCCGAGGTAGAGTCGAAGTACAATTTTACAGGGAGTCCCCCCTGGGTTAGTCTTCCCTGAAGGACTTGCACCTCTTTATTGTCTATCATCTCCGGAAAGCCGACCCGCCAGTCGGTAAGTGTTTGTTTGATCTGCCCGGGGAAAGACAGCTTTGCCTCCACCTTAGCGCCATCCAGATCCCCTCCCGTGAGCTCGATCAGGGGCATCGGTTTCAACGTTTCTGGTGCTGCAAGCCAGCCTTGATGGCCGTCGAAGGTTGAGGTGCTGTCTCCGTCGAGCAGATGCGCAATCGTGGCGCGCTGATCCGGAGCTCTGGCGAGAACGTCTACCGGAACCTTCTGAAATGCAGTCTCATACCCTGCGTACGTACCCTTGGCGGCAAAACTCGTTAGATTGGACACGCGTTGTGCGCCGCCGAGCGACTGTATATATTTATTCAAAATTTGATCGACGGAGGACCCTCCGGAAGTTTGGGCCAGAATCTCATCCGGCTCTGCCTCGAGCATATCGCTGTACTGTATCGACAAATCCGGTATGACTCTCGGATTCCTGGTGCCACGGTGGCAAGTCCAGCAGGTCACCATGCGCTTTCCTCCGAAGGAACCCTGGTTGAGAGCCGTCACCATCACGATCATCATGCGCGCCTTCTGCTTGAGGGGCGTATCGTCGGCATATTTTGCCCAGTTGCCGCCACTCTCTTCGCTGTGGCATTCGGTGCAGTTCATACCGGTAGAAGCGGCGAAGAATCCCATTGTCTCCAGGAACTCGTCCACAGGGACTCCTTTGAGGAGTTGGACATTTTTGAAGGCCTGTTCCGCCAAGAGCGGTTTCTGTTGAGCACCGCCCTGGGCGGGCGACTGCCCCTTGGCGAATACCACGCCCAGCAGGCACACGCATATCATTCCCGTCGCACGGAGGACCACTTGCCTCGACCCTAGCGTCATCTTGCCCCCTCGGCCGCGTATTGTTTGGATTTGGTATTGGTCCTGATTTGTAGGCGTCAACACTCGCTGGCGGCAGACACCGGGGCGCACATAGGTTCTCGTGGGGCCCACACTCGATGCGCAAACGCAACGCAGAGGGGACGAGTGAACGCCACTTTTGTCTATGCCGCTAACGAGCTGGGGCTGCGCTGCTGCTGGCGGATGGAGCCGCGGCGTTATTATCGGCCGGAGCGGGGGTCGCATTGCCGGGGCGGAGGCGAGGATTGAACTCCACGCCGTCGGCCCGCACTGCCTTGATCCAGCTACCAGCGGGCTGCCCATTCTTCATCGGATGTCCGGTGATTGTCAGCTTGGTGCCGGGAGCGAAATCGCTTTTGCGGATTCCAGCTCGCATCAGTGTGCTGGGCCCCTCGGCCTCGAAACCCCAAGTAATCACCGAGCCGTCCTTGTTCGTCACATCAACAAGCAGCCAGGAGTGCGGGTTCGTGTACTGAAACTCCTTCACGACGCCCGTAACCGTGACTTCCTTCTCGGTTTCGAACATCGACGCCGCATGATGCGCCTGGACAACCAGCGGTACCAAGACTAACAGCGCAACCATGAGCAGTGACGCGCGTGTAATGCCGATCATCAGCGATTCCTCCCTAGTGATTGGGTTGGTTCTTGGATTTGTCCGTGAAAGTAAAACCCTTGAAATCGGTACCGCCGTCTTGCGTCTTGGTTACATCGTTATTGGGATTCTCGCTGCAATCCCAGTAGCGGATCCGCATGCTCTTATCAGGGTTCGGAACCTGCGTGTAGCGCCGCTGAACGTACCAGGGCTCGAGGTAGAGTCTGGGATCAAAGAGCCACACATCGACAGCGATCGTGTTCGCGTCGACCTTCTCCCAAATTTCGACCGTCTCCATCTTCTCACTCTGCATGGGCTGATTCCGGCCCATGGGGCGGCTCTGAAGCTGATTCGTATGAATCACCAACTTCTGTCCGTCCCAGAAGCCGATGGAATCCCCCTCGGGCAGCGGATACCGGTCTGCCTCCGGCGTATGCCCGCGGCCGTCGGTATAGATTCTCCGGATCTCGTTGGCCTGCTCGGTGAGCAGGTAGGTCTGATCCGGCGTGACGATTTGTTCCCGCAGGAATGGCTCTGTCAGCCAGCGCGGAAAGCCGGCCGGACCGCAAGTGCTCAGATTTTCATCGTAGATCAGGCCCTTGGCGGTCTTCTCCTCACCGCTCTTCAGCTCGGCCATCGCCACCGGCGTCAGCTTCGGTGCCACGCCTCCCGGGCCGGGACGGAAGTAACACTGGCTGCCGCCTAAACATGCCCCAAAGCTGTCAGCCCTATCGGCAGTCCATATGCCCGTCCAGTCGGGCAGGGAAGCCTTCGGCTTGCTCGCGGCCTCTTTCGTCAGCGCGGCATAGAAGTCGGCAAGACTCCGATACTTGAGGGCCATATCGTGCTTGCGTTGCCAGTCCGCTGTGGCCTGTCTTGGCGCCCCCGGACCTCCCGCCTGTTGTGCTCCCGGTGGAGGCGTCTGTGCGACGAGCAGAGGTGAGGTGATTACCAGGAATGAGAACGCGATCCATTGTTTAAGCATTGTCAGATCCTTGCTGCGTGGGGCTGCGCTATTCTGCGCAACCTAAACGACTGTTGTCAACGGGCGCGACGATTTGCTCGTAGAAAACATGTTTCAAGGCGAATTGAATCAGCCGTGGATTCATCGATCTGCGAAAAACATCTGACTTCTCGAAAGTACGCGCTGTAATTCCCACTGAACCCTGCGTGCTTGACCGTGGGCCGAGGCCATGATAAAAGGCTGCGGTCATAAGGGCGCCGGTCGCGTGCATTGGTCTTGCAAATCCCTCCCTTCTATACCAATTGGCTATACCAATCGGAACCAATTTGAACAGCGTGTAAAAATAAGGGGCTGCGAATTTGGCCGTACCTGAGTTTTTCGGCGCCATAGAACGGAGCGGACTCAGTACGTGGATTCGCGAATCGCCTTCGTTGTTTGCCTTCTATTTCATCCTTCTGCTTCATACCGTCGGCTTGTCCCTGGTGGTCGGTGCAAATATGGTGGTCGACTTGCGCATTCTTGGTGTTGCGTCGGCTCTTCCTCTCAAGCCGCTGAAGCAGCTCTTCGGCATTATGTGGGTGGGTCTCGGAATCAATGGCGCGACAGGCGTGCTGCTTTTGATTGCTTACCCGACCAAGTCCCTCACAAACCCCTTGTTTTATCTCAAGTTATTGCTGATCGCATTCGCCGTAGTCACTATGCAGAGGATCGATGCCCGCGTGTTCGGCGACGCGCGCTTGAGTGAAGCGAGCATGGTCGCGCGGGGGAAGATGATGGCCATGTGGTCGCTCGCCTTATGGATTGGAGCCATCGCCGCAGGCCGCCTGCTGGCAGAAACCTTCAAGTATTTGACCTATGCCGATATCTTGAAAGGCAAAGCTTGAGCCATGAAGAGACTCTTGACGTTTAGACTTGCCTGGAGCGCGAGCGGGGTAAGTTCCACATGAATTACGCGCATCTGCATCTTTTACTGAATCATTTTCCGATCATCGGCACAATCATTGGTCTTAGCCTGTTGTTGCTCTCTTTTGTGGGAGAGAATCGCGACCTGAGGCGAAGCGGTCTGATCATTTTCGCGGCTGGTGCTCTGCTGGCCATTCCGGCGTTTTTGAGCGGCTTCGGCGCGCGGATCATGCTCAGCCGGGACCCCGGTGTTTCAAGCGCCTTGCTCGAAAGGCACGAAGCGGCGGCAATGCTTTCGTTGTGGTTCATGGAGACGACCGGGGCCCTCGCCTTGGTCGCACTGTGGCGCTCTCACCGAACCTCGCGTCCGGCACCCTGGCACGTGCCAGTGGTCGTACTTTTCGCGCTTCTGACGGTCGGTCTGATGAGCAGAACCGGTGAGACAGGCGGCGACATTCGCCATCCAGAGGTTCGGGCCACCCAAGAAGCGATAGTGGTGGAGGGGACGTTGGGGTCCGTCGTGCACGCCTTTGAGCCAACACCCGAGAAGTTCAGCCAG
>QHYQ01000486.1 GCA_003224175.1 Acidobacteriota bacterium | reverse complement strand
AATGCATCTCTGTTGTCGATTGTTCCATGAAATTCCTGAACAATTAGTTCCGCCATACGGCGTGAGGCTTCTCCGTGACCGTATGCCCTGCCACTACAACTCCGTGCCGCTCATACAAATCCTGGTAGGCTGGCGCCAACTGCGTTGCGTCAGCATCACGCACATAAACCGTGTCGGCTCGCCAACAGAACGGCACAATTTCTCGGTTCCACGGAAGTCTGCGTTCGCTGCTATATCTACGAAGTAATGCGTTGAGAGTCTTCGTCGAATGGAAGCACGTGATATTGGCCATTGCCCAGGCGCGCGGACTGTAGGACGTGCGTTGCTCGATGAGTTCGCTGAGCTGCGCGGCCATCGTCTCCGGCCGGAGCAGGACGCCCGTCTGGCGGTTGATGTATGCGCGCGATCCGACGTGCGCGTTATGCATCATCGCCATCGGTGTGTCGGCAAATAACGATTCAGCCACGACTATACACGACCCTTCGCGGGCGCTCAGGATGACCGATGCTTTACTGTTACACTGTTGTTCGGTGACCGTCTCGATTGTTGCATCGCGAATCATTTCGATCTGCTTGGCCACCCCAAACGCTTTCGCTTCGCGCCACACATCATCTGCTGTTCGCCCGTCGGCATCCTGTCCGATCAGGACCACTCGTAGACCGCGCCGCATTTTGTGCAGGGAGCGAAATAACAGCCAGTGTCGTTTGATGTGGGACCAGCCAGCGACCATCAGGATATCGATCCCGCGTTGCTGGTGCGGTCGCGGTTGATAGAATTCTGGGTTGATCCAATCCGACATCATGATCGGCACGGTTCGCATGTTGTGGGGGAAGCGCTGATGTACTTCCATGTCCGACGGATTCGAAATCTGCAAGAAAACCGGATCGGGTCCGATGTGCGCTAGCGCCCAGCACGAAAAATCGGGCGGCGACCAGGATGGTGCCGCTACTAGAAAGTACTCCTGCAACAGTTTTGGCAAATCATAGTGCTCGATGAGGCGCAGCCAATTGTACTCAAACGACACGTACAACACGCCCTTTTCGCCATCAGCGCTCGGGGATTTCAAGATGATGCTTGTGTTCAAGGTTTTGCCGACCAGCAGGTGCTGCAAACGCTTCCAGCCGATCCTGTTCGTCCGCCAGATATCGGCGCGGTGCGGCTCGAGCCACGGAGACAATTGCGCTTCGAGTAGCTTGCGCAAAAAACTAGAGTTGGCGCGGCGGTAGGCGGTGGCCCGCAGCGACAGTCTGTCCTGAGACGCGCTCGCCACGAATGACTTCGCCAGCGCTGCTGCTGCAGACAACTCCCGCACCGCGCGACTGTTTCGCAACGTGTCGGCAATTCGCAGCCGTGCAGGCAGCAAGAAATTCTGAATGCCGGTTTCCCGACTCATTTCACAAGCTGGGCGTCGTGAGCGGTTCGGGCGTCGACGTTTCCAGTTTTCCGCTTACCTGCCAGTCGCTTCGCCGCCAAACGGCCGACAGGCTGCGACGCACGTCAATTCCGGCGAGCATAAAGCACCAAAAGCTACGCAGGCTGCAATTCGGCTACGTCCGGCGCAGCCTCAACAGTTTCGGTTTCGCGGGGTGCTATGGATTCACGCGAGGACATAGACGCGTTGACTCGGACCGTCCTTGCAGCGCTCTATCCCGCACCCGGAGCCGCGACTTGAACCTTCGCTTTGCTCATTTCTTTGAGCGTCTTCTCGGCGTCCCGCACGAACTGGCGAACCGTTTCGCGGCTGTACCGGTGATCGACCATCTTGGGCAGGAATTGCGGCGGAATCGTGATGATGTGTGCGCCGGCGAGAGCCGCGCTCTGGATATCCATCACCGTGCGGATGCTTCCCACGATGATTCTAGCTGGGGATTCCCACTGGTCCAGCCAGTTACGGACGTTCCGGATAACTATGGCGGGGTCGTTGCCCTCATCGGCGACACGGCCCGCGAAAATGCTTACGTAGGTCGCTCCGGCCTTGGCGGCTAGAATGGCCTGGTTAAAGGAAAGGATCGCTGTGGCGTTCACACCGATGCCTTCGTGGTTTAGTTTGTGTATCACGCCGAGGCAGGAATCTCCAAACTCGTTAACGATGGGGATCTTAATGACGATATTGCGTGCCCAGGTGGCGAACGTTCGCGCTTGCTCCAGCATGGTCAGATGATCATTCGAAGTGACTTCGACGCTGAGCGGCCGATCGCCCAGGAGAGTGGCGAGTTCCCGCGCGCCCTCCTCCATGTTTGTCACCCCGTCCTTGAACATAATCGATGGATTCGTGGTTGCACCATCCACCACACCCTGCGCCAACCATATTTCGATCTGTTTGGCGTCTGCCGAGTCGATGAAGATTTGCATGTCCTGCTCCTCCTTGTTCAAACATACGGAATTACGCAGCACTACTTAACGCTTGCTACCTAAAATTGAGACTGTTGCTCCTCACAGTTTCTTCGCTGGAATGAAACCGAGAATGACCCGGCCCAGTAAGAACGATTCCGCAGAACCACGCTTGGACGAGGTCCAACCTTACGTTGAAAGGGGGCGTGTCGCGCTCA
>QHYQ01000485.1 GCA_003224175.1 Acidobacteriota bacterium | reverse complement strand
TCCAAATCCGAGGTGACACCTGGCTGGATGCTTGTCAAATCAGCGAAACTACGGCCATTCAGCGGCAATTGCCTCATCTCGCGCTCATCCACAAGAGCAGCAACCGTAGCATTGGTAGTTTGGACCAGCGGCGCTTCGCCCGTCACGGTGACTGTCTGGGTGACAGCACCGACCTGAAGAGTGAAATCCACGACGGCCTCCTGGCCAACGGTCAAGGTGATCCCGCTCCGGATCACTGTCTGGAAACCGGCCGCCTCTACCGTGATCTCGTAGCTGCCCAGTTCCAGGTCCGGAGCGCGGTAGCGCCCGCTCGCATCGGTGCTGACTGTGCGGCTAATGCCCTTCTCTACGCTTTTCAGGATTAATGTCGCCCCGGGAACAACCGCCCCGGAGGAGTCGCTTACTGTACCGGAAATCGTGCCAGTGGTTACCTGAGCCCCAACAATCGCACTAAAGAAGAAAACACACACGAATGTCTTTGCCCAAGGGTTGAGTCCTCGCATTAGGAGACTCTCCTCTACTGGATGACTTACTTTGACCTGGAAAACTACTACAATCCGACCCAGCGTCCCCCTATCCTTACACCCGACCACAGAATGACCGTAACTACCTCCATTACTTTGGTCCAAACAGGTCGCTTTCGATCCTAACCGTCAAGCCGAAAAAAAAAGGCACCACCGCAGTGAGCCAACATCCTCTTATCGCTCGTAGAGTTTGTCTCCCGCCGGTATTTTGCGCGTGACGTCGATTACGATGGTGTCGCCCTCCCAGTGCTTCACAAGTTGCTTCTTGCGCAGATGACCCAGGAAGGTTTCCTCCGCCAGCTCAACGCACTTGTATTCCATTAATTGCGCGTTGGCTTCGAGCTGACGATAGAGGACCATGGTCATCTTCCACGGGCGGGTAAAAACGTTGGCGTCCTCAATCGTGACCTCGTAGCGAAGCGCGTCCGGAGTAATCGGCGTAAGGCGCTCGACTACGTGCAGAGCGTCGCTATGGAAATCACCTGAGCGCGAAAACCAGGTGCGGTCGTTGAAGTGGCTCACTTCAACGACCAGTGTGTTGCCTTCCCAATGCCCTACCGAATGGCCCATCCAGGTATCGGCGGGCGGCGGATCAACAGCATCGAGGTGAATGGTGCGGCCGGCGCCGGCGAATTCGAATGACATTTCAATCTTATTCGTGCCCTGCGTGATCCGGAACGGATACGGCATGTACATGGCCCGCGGAATTCCCGGCGTATAACAGCGGACTTCGGGATCGCGATCCAGCCAGTGCTCGGCATTTTCGTTCTTTTTCGCCGCAGCCTCGGGCTTGTATGGAATCTCGTTGCCTTCCACCACGCCAGGCCCGGGCGGCACGCCCCCTGCCGCTCCCAGCGCCAATACCGGCGCCGCAAGCACAGGAACGTCCGGGTACACGCCGGGCTGCGCCACCGCCGGACGCATCGCATGTGGCAGCAGGTCCCAATTCGCTGTCGTTGTCGCCTGCCAGATGCCGTTTAAGTTGGGATGTCCATCAGGGGTGCGCGCCGGCCGAGGCGTCCGGCCGGGCGCTGGTGTCTGGGCCTTCGGAATTGCGGTCAAACAAAACGCCGCGGCCATCGTGGCGCTCGCAATCAACACAGTAGAGTAGTTGAGTCGCATTTTCATGTCTCAGTTGGGACTCTCGCCCCCGGTGGCGTTGTCTTCGAGCGCGGGATCAGGACCCTTCCCCTCAGCAAAGGCCTTCTCCGCGGCGCGCGTATTGATCAGCATGCCGAGCAATCCGTAATTGCCTTCGTGGCATCCGCCCTCGTACACCATGTTCGGCTTATCAGCGTTCTTCCGCAGTTCCTGCACGAAGGTAAACGGCCGCACCCAAGTGCTGGAATCTTCGGCGGTAGTCGTGATCTGCAGCGTTGTGGGATTGATGCGCTTATAGCGCTCGATCAAGTGCAGATTCTCGCGAGAACCACGAAACTCAGTTTCCCGGCTGAAATTGGTTGTGTCGACGACCAATGTATCGCCTTCCCAGCGCGCGATTGAGTCGCCCCAGTATTGGTGAATTTCCTTCGGAAGATGCGGTCGGTTCGTGATGGGAATCGGGCGATTGAACCCTGAGCCTTGGCCGACGTCGTAATAGAAGTCTACCGAATCCGGGCTCTCGATGATGCGTATCACGCCGCCAAAATTGCCAACGGGCCTTCCGTCCGGCGTCAATGGTCCGGCCTGCAGAATCACCGGAAGGTTATTCAGGAAGCAACGCTCTTGACTGCTCCGGTCTTCGGGACCATCGGCGCGATTCATGCGATCGAGGTTGTAACCCGGGGGCGGCTCGTTTCGGCGTGGCGAGATCGGGCCGGGCCTGCCGCCAGAGGTGCCCTGTAGCAGCGCTTCGAGATAAGCGCGTCTCTCGCTGATTCTTTTTTGTGCCTCCGCGGTATAGGCCGGCATCCTGCCATCGGGCGGATCGACGATCATCGAGGTGCGGCGGCCTACTTCCGTGGGCTTATCGCCGAACCAATGCTCGTTGTAAGCGCGGGCGACGTCCTTTTCCGTTCCACGGATGTCCTTGCCGTTGGTTTCCCGGCTGTCTCGTCCCGGAAGCGCGTCGCGCTTAAGCAGCGCCTCGACAGCCTTCTGGTGCTCAGCGTCGGTCAAAAACTGGCGTTCTCCGAATTCCTTGGGGCGCTCAAATGGGACGACCGTCGCGTTACTCCATGTGCCTTGCAGGTCCGGTTTGCCCCATGGGGTCTTGAGCACCGCCGAACTACTCGAAGGCGCCTGCGCAATAACTGTCTGCGTCAGCGCCGCGGCAAGTGTCACGGCTGCTAATGCGACCGGAACCACATAGGGATTACCTTTGATTTTCATCTGATCTCCCCTCGCTATTTCTTCTGGCCGTCATTCTGGCTCTCGTATGGAGCACCTGTTCCAGATGAGCCGAGAAAC
>QHYQ01000484.1 GCA_003224175.1 Acidobacteriota bacterium | reverse complement strand
CTTCGTCAAGAAGATCGAAGCTGAGGGCATCAAGCTCGATGAGCCAGTCCGCAAGAACGAGGCGACTGGCGTCGCGCTCACATATATCACTGATCCGTGGGGCACCCGCATCGAGTTGGTCCAACGGCCGCCCTCCCCATAGAAATCGGTTCGGCAAACAACCTGCCCGGTCTGGCGCCTGCCGGACCGGGCAACTCCATCGGCAAGATTTCCGTCCGGTGGACTGATCTGTCTCCAACCCTAGAGTCGATCCGCGCGGCGCTAGCCAAACCATGCCGATTTAGTTTCTGGATTGGCGACGATACGCCCACGACCGTTGCTTTTGCTTCCCGCAACCCCATTTGAGGGACACGAAGGAATTGGTCCGACTAACCGACGATAAGCTGCGGGCCTTGGATTTGCCGAACAGGCTAGAATGAAGGGATTAATCCGAAGAGGCGGATCTCACTATCATGGCGATTCTTTATCGGTACCTTAAGAATTATTGGTCATTGGTAGCCGTAGCGCTAGTTTTAGCTACGATCAACCAGGTATTTTCGCTGCTTGACCCGCTCATCTTCCGACACATCATTGATTCCTACGCGACCCGGTATCGCGAATACTCGAGCCCACAATTCGTAAGAGGTGTGAGCGTCTTGCTGGCGGGGGTCATCGGAGTGGCCCTGGTATCTCGCATCGCCAAGAATTTCCAAGACTACTTCGTAAATGTGATCACACAGAAGGTCGGCGCTCGCATCTATACCGACGGCATCCGGCACTCGCTCGAACTTCCGTACACCCTGTTTGAAGACCAACGAAGCGGCGAGACTCTCGGCAAACTGCAGCGGGTTCGCACCGATGTCGAAAAGTTCATCGCTTTGGTCGTGAATCTTCTGTTCACGACGCTTATCGGTCTGGTGTTCGTGATGATCTATTCGGCCCGCGTGCACTGGTCCGTGGCCCCAGCCTATCTGCTAACGGTCCCCTTGCTCGGCGGGTTGAGTTCCCTGCTGAGCCGAAAGATCAAGCTCGTCCAACGACGCATCGTGCGGGAGACCACCGCGCTGGCAGGCGCCACGACGGAGTCGCTCCGAAACATCGAGCTTGTGAAGAGTCTGGGGCTCGCCCAGCAGGAGATTGAGCGGCTGAATGGCACCACCGACAAGATTCTCAAGTTGGAACTGGAGAAGGTGCGCTATCTGCGCAGTTTGAGTTTCATACAAGGCACCTGCGTGAATTTCTTGCGGACGTCGATCATGTTTCTGATGCTCTACCTGATCTTCACGCAACGCATCACGATCGGACAGTTCTTTTCGCTATTCATCTATTCGTTCTTCATCTTTGGCCCCTTGCAGGAACTGGGCAACATGATCAATGCGTATCGTGAAACGGAGGCGTCGCTCGAGAATTTTGAGGCCATCCTCAAGTTGCCGGTGCAATCGACACCCGAGCATCCTGTTGCATTGACCTCCCTCGAAAGCCTGCGGTTTGAGGATGTCTCTTTCCAACACTCATCCGCCTCCGCTCCCGCTCTCAGCGCCATCTCGTTTTGCGTCGCTCGCGGCGAGACCATCGCGTTTGTCGGGCCGTCCGGTGCAGGGAAAACGACACTGGTGAAACTGTTAGTTGGTCTCTACGGACCGAAAACGGGCCACATCTACTACAACGGCACTTCGGAGGATCAGATCGCGATCGAAGATCTTCGCGAGCGCATTGGATTTGTGACGCAAGATACGCAGCTGTTCTCGGGATCCATCCGGGAGAACTTGCGTTTCGTGCGGCCCGATGCAACTGACGAGGAATGTCTCGAGGTGTTGCAACAGGCATCCGTCGGCGCCCTGCTGATGCGCGCCGATCGCGGATTGGACACGATGATCGGGGAAGGTGGCGTGAAGGTTTCGGGAGGCGAAAAACAACGACTGTCCATTGCCCGCGCGCTGCTGCGCCGGCCGGAGTTGCTGGTATTTGACGAAGCGACTTCATCATTGGACTCGCTGACCGAGGAAGAAATAAGCCAGACGATCCGCGATGTCGCGGCCAGCCGCGACGCGATCACCATATTGATTGCTCACCGCCTCTCGACAGTCCTGCACGCAGATTGTATTTACGTCCTCGAGCGGGGACGAATTGCGGAGAGTGGCCGGCACGACGAACTGCTCGCGACGAGAGGTCTCTACTATGCAATGTGGAGACAACAAGTAGGAGAAGGAAGAGAACACATCGCCGCAGCCGTGTGAGCTCAACAGCCTTGGGGAACGGACTAAATACTTAAGTGAGGCATAAGACCGGTTAGCGGGCAGCCATGGCACGGGCTATCTGCCGCAGGCCGTTCTCGAAGAACCCGATGTAACACACGATTAGAGCTGTACCAGCTGGCACTCCGCAGCTTTGCAATTTCAACCACTCCAAACAGAAGGAAGTTTTCGGTAGGCACACCCTCTGGCATGTTGCGAGAGGAGGTGTCAAGCATGCGGCAATGTTACCAGCGAGGTTGTCTCAGGCGCACAGGACGCAAGGCTGGACCAGACCGCTGGGAGTATCTCTGGCGGGAGAGCGGAACAGTTTCCAACGAGGAACTTAGCTCAAGCGGCGGTGAATGGGCTCAGAATGCAAATAAACGAGGATCGCCTGCGCCAACCAGGGCACGACATCATCGTTGCGGACCTGGCTGATCACTATGTACGGACGGAACTCTCTGAAGAAATCGGCTGGCATTCTCACGCAACGCGAATTGTGTACCAGCAAGTTCTGGAAAGGTGGATACGACCACATTGGGGGAAAGTGAGCATCCGGTCCGTCCGAACGATAGATGGTTCTATTAGATGTGACGACGGGACTGCGTCGTAGTGAACTGTTTGCGCTCAAGTGGTGCGACGTAGATTTCTCCAACATGCGCCTCGATGTATCGCGTTCCATTTATATGCGACATGTAGGGGACTGCAAAACAGAAGCATCGCGCAAGCCGGTGCCTCTCGATGATCGTGTGGCTGCGGACCTTTGGCTATGGAAGGAAATCAGCCGGTATCGACAACCCGACGACTGGATATTCGCGAGCCCCCGGACTCGGGGCAAATACCCATTCTGGCCGGATGCGGTGCTACAGAAAGTCATTCAACCTGCGGCATTGCGAGCGGGGATCAACAAGCAAATTGGGTGGCATACCTTTCGACACACATTCTCGACGATGCTCATCGCCAACGGAGAGAACGTGAAGGTCGTTCAGGAATTGATGCGGCATGCCAGCAGTCGCTGCACGCTCGAAGTCTATTCCCAGGCGCGAATCCTAGCGAAGCGCCAAGCGCAGCAACGCGTGGTCCAGATGATTGTGCCCAAGGAGGCCGATGCACCGGAAGCGCTTTTCGCGTGTGAATCGCACATCGACACTCGATAAAGGCGATTCGCCAAGTGGCTATTCTCTGAGTTGGGTTTGCTCAACAGATACAACAACATAGCCTCTTATTTGAGCAAGATGGAGCAAGGCAAAAAACAGACATGGTTTCTATGTTGTTGAAGGATATGGTAGGCCCGTGCGGGCTCGAACCGCAGACCTCTACCGTGTCAAGGTAGCGCTCTAACCAACTGAGCTACGGGCCTATTGCTTGTAACTACCAACCTTTTCTACATCTTACGCGGCCTCGCCTTTCCCTGCAACTTGGCTCGATTTGGGAACATTGGGAACAATTACGGACGGAACCAAACGACATACGCCCTTTAGTGCTCCCAAATCATTTGCGACATGCTGCTGATCAGCGTCCTCGAAATGGGTATAGAGATCAGCCATTCTGAGGGTGGAGTGCCCGATCCAATCGTTGATGATTTTATCGGCTACCCCATTCTTTCGCAGGAACGAAACACGACCGTGACGAAACGCGTGAAGACCGCCGTGCTTCATCCTGAGGGAATCCAGGATGAAATGAAGTTTCCTGCGGACGTTATCCTTCGAAAATGGCGTGCCATTTCGAGTTTGGAACACGCGGCCCGACGTGCGTCCGCCAAGATGCTGGCGAAGCATCTCAGCCAACATGGCCTCGACGTGGACCACGCGATATCCTTTTTTCGTCTTTACTGATACTTCGTTCTGCTGATACACGCTTCGCCGAACGTGAATCCTCCGGTTGTTCAAATCGAGGTCGGCGACGTGGAGACCGAAGACTTCCCCGCATCGCAAACCCGTGCCCGCCAAGGAAGCGAACAGCGTGCGCCACTGCAACGTTTCAGCGGCGTTCTGTCCCTTGGCAGCGTTGATGATCTGAACCATCTCGTCCGTGGTGAAGTACCGCTGCTCATTAAAAGGGATCTCAGGCAGGCGTAGATTCCAATCCCGCCAGATTTTCTTTCCTACGATCAGCTTCAGCACGGTGATGATGTTCGGAATGGTGGAGGGACTGAGCACTTTGACGGCTCCATTCGGCGTCTTGTACTCAGTCCGACTCAGATCGGCGATAAACTGCTGTACCAGCCGTTCATCGATGGAGGACACGGGCAGCGTCCCGAACCGAGGCGAAAGATACTTGTCGAGATGGCTACCCATTTTGTCCTGTGTGGAAGGCTTAAACAGTGAAAGGCAATTCTGTCTCCACCATTCAGCCTCTTGTGCGAAAGTTCGCGCGTGTTGGTTCACCCGCTCCAGATAATCGGCGGCGTTTACGCCGCGACTCTCCAGAATCGAGCGAAGCTTGCGTTTAGCCTCCGCTTTCGTCATCGTTTTAATCGGTCCCAGGGGCACGCACAGATGCCTACGTTGGTCTTGGCCCGAAACATCTTCGCGGTATCTGCCGCACCACATCTTGCCCTTCTTTACAACCGTTCCTGCTTGCCCAGATCGGCGAGACATGCTCTTTCCTCGTTTCCGATCCGGCGTCGCTGTGGCAACACTAGCTGCTTGCTGCCTGGAAGGCAAGATGTTGTGATCCAGAATTTCTGGACAAGCCAAGTTTCGGGTGAGCACACTTTTATTCAGAGTCGGATCAACGCAGGCCGACAAAAGATTGGAGGTTACGTTTTCCGCTCCTCCTTTAATCTCTCTAGAGCTGCATTTCGCGGCCACAAAGCACTCCTCGATCTGATTTGTGTTTGTGGAAAAGCGGAATGGAAGGGAAGCGTGGCAAATCGGAATGGTTAAAGGAAATGGCTAAGGGGAATGGCTAAGGGGAATGGCTAAGGGGAATGGCTCAAAGGAATGGTGTCCTAAAAGGGGTGGTTTCGCCTCGCCCTCTGGCGCCGAATCTCGTCGAAGATTCAGCGCCCTCTTTTTGGCCTGCGGCAGCGGTAACCACCTACGCCGCAGCCCGAGTTTCCGCAGCCGGGGCCTCCGCCCCGGCTAGCTTGGGCGGCTGCGCCGCCATGACCGCTCGCAAGGCGGGTACCCCGCCGCTTTTGTTCAGTACGCCAGTGACCGTCAATGCCATCTCGGACATGGCCGTCACCTCGTGGGGCTTGTCGTCCCAGACCTCAACCGCGTAGTTCGTCCCACCGCTGTTCTCCGGGTCCAGGACCAGCAGGTTGGTGACATAGGTCAGGACACTGGCATACCGCTGTGCCAGCGTTCTTGTCTGGTACTTGGCGGTGTCGTGCGCCCGGTCAACAGCGGCCACGCAAATCGTGCCGTCGGCTCGGCGCAGGACGAACTCTTGCCAGAGGTACAGCTGGCCTCCGATGTGGGGCAACGCCTCCGTGGGACAACCAACGCCATTGAGCAGGGCAATCTTCTTGGCATGATCGAGGATGAAGTCGGCTGGCCAGGCTTTCGCCTCCAGACAGAAATTAACCCCCAGCAGCTTGCAGCGGATCGTCAGCGGGGTGCGCTGACGGCGCGCCATCAGGTCAGAGCCAACCAGCCGGGTGGCCGATCCCGTGACCTGATAAATGACTGGGTAATGTGCGATTTGCTTCAGGAAGCCGCTCTGTTTAAGTGCCTCCAGACGGGCGACAACACGTCTCGCTGAGTTGGCGAGGCCGAGTTTCTGTGCTTCCTCGATGCTGCAGTAGCCGCCAAGATGCACCAGGGTTTTCAAGAAATCGTTGCTTCGTTCATCCAATAGCAGAAGCCGTTTCGAAAAACGAATGCTCACGAATATCCACGCTCCGACGATGTAGTGGCGGTGGATAGCAGAAGCGAATCTTTGTGACTGGTAATTCATGGCTAAAACTGTGTGGGCGCGTGGACGATCAGGTTTCGTGTGCTGACGAGCGCGACCACACCGAGCATGAAAACGAGCATAGTGGCGGGCACGGCCACCGGCGCAGTAATCCAGAGCAGGGCCAGAACCGGAGTGAATGCCAAACTCCCGAGAGCCAGACTGAAGCGCATCGGCGAGTGCACCTTTACCAAGGCTTTTTGATTGGCCCGTGCCCACCGGCCTTCGAGCAACCCCGCGATCACTGCAATCAGGAATGCCGGTATTACGTGCACCAGCATGAGGGACCGGAAGATCATCTGTTCGAAGGCTTGCAACATCTTGCTGGCACATTTTTCGCGGAGTGGCTCCGGGAGCCGAGCGAAAACCCTCGCCGTGTAAGCCGGAGTCGCTCGTTGAAGTTGGCTCAGTTCTGACTCGGGCAGGACACGGCTTGCGGTTGTCTAGCTCTCGTCGATCAGCCCTCCGCTTTGGCGATTCGAGATGAGACTCGCCACCGACGCGATAAGCAAGAGCAGTGCGCCAACCCAAACGAGTTTCATGCCGCTACCTCCAGCGGAAAGCGGTGCTTTGGTTCGGGCATCAGTGGAAAACGCGTTTTGTACCGTCGCGTGATCGGTCGCCCGAAACCAGAGCTTGGTGTGGGTGTTGATCCAGCGCCAAAAATGCCGAGGCTTTGGGCATAACTCAGGGCATTTGAAAGAAACGAGCTGACGCGGTCGCCGCCAATCTGGGCGAACGCTGGAGAGGCAAGCAACAGTGCTGTGGCAACAGGACCAATCGCTGCGAAGCGCTTCACTGCGGTTCGTCGCGTGCGGCTGACGATGCGAAACATCAGCGTTCTCCTTACGAGAACAAAATTGGGAATCTGCCCGGAGCGAGGGAGTTGGGAGCAGGATCAGCAAGATGGAGGTGACGTTTGCTGAGAAAATCCTGCTCCCGGTTGGTTAGATCAGCGCTCTATCTTCCCGGGGTAACGCAGCTGGCTACCCGGCATCACGCCGCAATCGGCGGAACTTCAGATTCATGCTGCGGCCCGGCGGTGGGTTAGCTCCGGTGAGAATCCTTTCTCGCTATTACTAATGGCCACCGACTCGGAAAAAGTTTGCGCCTCAGATGAAAACTTTTTTGAATTTTTATCGTCGGAGGCCGCTTGCGTGTCTCGAACAGCCTGTTTTCTGCTGCGAACGAAGCGACGCAAACGGTTAATGGTTCTGTGTTGGGCTATGTCCTCGCCCGAAGGCTTCGTGCCACTCGGCGCCGCTTTTTAGTCTTGTTTCTTTTCCAGCTCAGCCCACCGTGCATACAGATAATCGATGGTCTTCTGAGCCTCTCCCATCTCATCACAAATACGGCGAAGGCGGCCCGCATCGCTCGTGATCGCGGGGTCTTCGAGCGCGGAGCGCTTTGCGTGCAGGTCTTGCTCCGCTGCAGCGATACGCTGTTCGATAGTTGCGAACTCGCGGGCCTCACCATACGAGAGTTTCTTTTTTCTGACCGCTGGCGGAGATACGACTCCCGACGAGCGCGAACGTTGGCTTCCGCCTGGCCCGTCTGGCGTCTCGTTTGCCCGCCTGGATTGCCGCCAAGCATCCCATTGCGCGTAGTCGGCGAAGCCTTCGACCTTACCTAGGCCGTCGAGTCCGAGCACCAGTGTAGAAACCCGATCCAGCAAATAGCGGTCGTGGGTAACCAGCACCAGCGCTCCGCGATATTCCAGAAGGGACTCCTCCAATATTTCCAGGGTGGGAATATCGAGATCGTTCGTCGGTTCGTCCAGCAACAGGACGTCAGCCGGATGAAGCATGAGCTGTGCAATCAATATGCGCGCACGCTCTCCGCCGGAAAGACGACCCACCGGCTGATTCAGATCCTCGCCCGAGAAAAGGAATCTCGCGGCCCAAGAGGCGACGTGAATCACTTGGCCCTGATAAATTACCGAATCACTATCAGGCGCGAGTGCGCGGCGATTCCGTCGACTTCCAGCAAACGTTTGGTCTGCCGGTTGGTCGCCGAGAAATCGATCCTGGCAGCGGGCGTGCGGGTCCTGGCGTTCAACCCGGCCAGTTCCTGAATCATTCCTTGAGCTTTATCAATCCGCGCTTTCGATTTCCTTGTCCGCGCTTTGGCACCTCGGCGCAGCCATTCAATCTCAGTATGGACTCGGTTCGTCAGGGCTTCCTGGCGCTTTCCCTGAGCGTAGAGGTACTCTTCCTTGGCCTTGAGGAACTTGCTGTAATTTCCTTGGACCCGCAAGAACCCGTTCTCGTAAAGATGGTTGAGTTCCACCACCTCCGTAGCCACGTTTTCTAGAAAATAGCGATCGTGGCTGATCACCACGCACGCGAACGCCGCGTTCTGCAGAATCCCTTCCAGCCACTCAATCCCTGCGAGGTCTAAATGGTTGGTGGGTTCGTCGAGGAGAAGAATGTCAGATTCCTGAACAAGCCCCTCGCAAATCGCCAGGCGTTTGCGCCAGCCACCCGATAATGCCGCCGTGGGAGTGTCAAAGTTCGTGAACCCTGCTCGGCCGAGCGCCTCGGCGAGACGGGACAGGTGTTCCGCTTCCGGCAAGGCCATGCGTTCGAGAGCGCCGTCGATTACGGAACGCACCGTTTCGCCCGGGGCAAACTCGGAAATCTGCGCAACGCAACTGACGGTCGCACGCTTGCGTATTGCGACTGTCCCATTGTCGGGGGTTACGCGGGCATGAAGAATCGCCAGAAGCGTCGATTTACCGGAGCCATTGGGACCGATCAGGCCGATGCGCTCGCTTTCAGATACCGTAAAGGAAATGTCGGTAAAAAGCGGGGCGCTTCCGTATTTTTTCGAAAGTCCTTGGGCGCTGATGATCGGAGGCAAATTGTTCAGTTTTCTCCCAGGCTTCGGTTACGCTTGCAGGCTATTCAGTATAGTGGGTTTCGTTGTTTCGTAAATGAGGTCGCTTGCATCCATAATGTCGTGTCTCCTCTCGGATCAACAAGTGAAGGAAGTCATCTGGCAGAGAGTCTGAGCAGTATTTTCTAACTCAGATTTTAGGTAAGCCACTGGTTCGACCAGTGAGACTCGAATAGGTTTGACCGTTCCGGCATGGCATCCTCCCCTCTGGCTTGGTGAGAACCATGAAAGGAGGATGTCGTGTCGGAAATCTATCAAAGGCTAGCCCATTCGAGTTGGGACTGCAAATACCAT